>JABJHA010000011.1 GCA_018662005.1 Rhodospirillaceae bacterium
CAATGAATTTTGCACCACTATGCTTGGCTTTTTGAAGGAAGACGTTCCCAAAAACTGGGGCGGTTTATGCGACGATGTATCAGATAATTTCCGCATCATATCGCCCAAGGGGTTTCGGGTTCTGACGTGAACGGGGTATAATATTAAAAATTACCCGCAAAACCAGCGTTCAAATTGGATACTTTTCACATAATTTTGATGTCCGCCCTTAAGGGAGGTGAACTGACCAGTTTCAGATGGTCTTAAAAATACGCGCTGTTGACCCGATGTGGTCAATAAAAGAACTTTGGCAGGTTATCTGGCTTGTTCAACGGCCTTTTCAACGGCATCTGTTTTGCCTTTTGTATATTGCAAAATTTTAGTGTCCTCACTGAGAATGTGATCAAAGAACCAATCACGAAGAAACTTGTGAAGGTGCTTGAGGATAGTTGGGTCATGGTCATGGTCATTGCGCCATTGCGCCGCCAAATCCTTCACCTTCGCTGCAATGGATAAATGAATATTTTGATGTTGCTCGAACGCGGGGTACAGGCAGGATTTCATGACCGCCTCCTCCCGCTTGAAATGGTACTGGGTGTAGTTGATCAGTTCCTCAACGACCATGTCTATTTCATCTGCCTTAACCGTATTGCTTCGGACCTTGTTCAATAGCGAGATAAGCACCTGATGATCCTTGTCGATGGCATCGACGCCGACGCGCATGGAATCGGTCCAGATCAGGACATCCTCGTTCGAGGCCAGGGGCAATTCTATCCAGAAGGTGCTGCCGACATCCTTTTTGCTTTCAAAGCCAATACATCCGGCCATCCGTTCCAGCAGTAATTGAGCCACCGTCAAGCCAATGCCAGTGCCTTCCTGGGCTATCAGCGGGTTCGAGCCAAGACGATGAAAGACATTGAAAATACTCTCGCTGTCTTCTGCGGCAATACCGACACCCGTATCTGTTACCGAAATGCGGAGAAATTGATCATCGGTTGTTTGACCCTCGATGGTAACGGTTCCCCTTTCGTTGTTGAATTTTACGGCATTTGAGAGAAGGTTGATCAGCACCTGTTTCAGGCGGGTGTTGTCGGTTTGAAGGCGGACGACCGGTCCATCGCTAAACTGATCAATGATTTTAACGTGTTTTCCATTGTCAATGGGGTCCAGCATGTTGACACAATTTGCAACGACGTCATTGGCGCTTATGTCCTCGATAAATAAATCAAAACGATCGGCCTCAATGCGGGCGAGATCGAGAATCTCGTTGACCAGATCAAGAAGAAGATTGCCGCCTTCCATGATTGATTCGACATGTTTATTCTGCCCTTGGGTCAGTGGATGCTTCGCATCAAGTTGCAACATTTGAGAAAAACCGAGAACCGCATTAAGCGGCGTGCGTAACTCATGGCTCATGGAAGCAAGGAATTCGGACTTGGCTTCGCTGGCCCGTTCAGCATTTACCAAGGCATTGCGGAGGTCTTCCTGAATGGCGTATTCCTCGGTTACGTCACGGAACACCAGTACGACGCCGGTAATCTCACCTGAATCACTTAAAATTGGCGCTGCAGAATCGGCGATCTGATATTCATCTCCGCCTTTTGAAAGCAGGATTGTCTGATGCGTCATGCCGACAACAATTCCGTTTTCGAGAACTTTGTCGACCGGGCTGAGAGCAGGCTCTCTTGTACTGGCCTGAACGACATTGAAAATTTCTTTCAGCGGCCTGGATATCGCTTCGGCCGACTTCCATCCGGTCAGGTTTTCCGCAATGGGGTTAATGTGGGAAACCTTGCCGAAAATGTCGGTCGAAATCACGGCCTCACCAATCGAGTTGAGGGTTGTGCGCTGACGCTCCTCACTCTCCGTCAGTTTTTTTTCCGATGTATTTTTTTGTTGGATATAAAACAAGCCAAAGACCAAAAATAAGAGCGACACAACCCCGGCTGTAAGACCGGCAATCATCCCGACGTCACCCTTGGTGAACAACAAGATCCGCGTGGTTTCCCATTTATTAAATATTTGAAGGATTGTTCCTTCTTTTTGCAGTTGCGCGATTGCCTTGTTAAGGGTTTCAAACAACGCGGCGTTTTCTTTATTTAAGGCGAAGCCCGCCGGCGTGCTGGAAAGGGATATAGGCAGGGCCGCCACATTCGTTATTTTATTCTGATAGATGGCCTGGTTGCCGGTCCGGCGCGTCGTAATCATGGCGTCAATTGTCGACTGCTGGACAAGTGTCATGGCCGCCGCTGAACCCTGAACAGTTACTGTATCGGCCTTCGGAAACCATTTATACGCAAGGCCCTTGGAGACCCCCTTTCCAAATACCCCGATGCGAACACCTTCAAGATTTGGCCATTCCGCCGGATGGACTTCATTTTCCCGGGCAAAAACGGTGAAAGTCAAATCGAACAACGGCGTTGGAAAATTAAACTGTTGCATACGCTCCGGCGACAGCGATAGCGGCATCACCGCATCAGCTTCCCCGTCGAGCACCATTCTCCTGGCTTCGCGAAAATCAAGAAGTTGCATTTTAATGGGTCGCTCGATAAGGGCGCTTATTTCACGAACGATATCGACCATGATGCCGGCGTGTTCTTTTCCTTCTGAATAAAGGTACGGTCGGGCGTCATCCGGCCCCACGAAAAGGAGGGGTTTTGTCGAATTATTTTGTGAGAACCCGGTTACCGGCTGGAGAAGACATAGAAACAAAGATGCCGAAAAAATCCATAATAACAATTTTTCGGGAACGGGCATCTAGCCCTCCAAGTTTAGGCCATGAAGTAAAATGACAAAAAGTCCTAAAAGACCATATTTTAATTGTGGTCTATATCAAATGATTTAAATCACAATGGTGGTATGGTGATCAAAAGCCGGATTGGCAAAGGGACAACGGTAACTTTAAAATTTCCCTTTGAACGAACAATCATTCAAAAATAAGGGCCCGCTGGTTTCCCGCCATTGTTGGGGATGATTTTTAGCCACCTGAATAGTGAAGGTTTTTACAATGGACGACGAATACCTGGCTCTGTTGGTTGACTTGCATAAGCGTCAGAAGCGTCAAGGTCCTGGCGGGGAAGCAGAGACGGCAAAAGCGCTGGCTCTGGCCCGTCTCCAGAAGTCAGAACCTCTACGGATCGCCGATATCGGTTGCGGAACCGGGGCTTCGACATTGCAACTCGCGCACTCTCTGAATGCTGAAGTTACCGCCGTGGATTTCTTGCCGGAATTTATCGAGGCGCTTAAAGACAATGCCGAAGCGGAAGGCTTATCCGAAAAGATAAAGACGCTTGTCTGTTCAATGGAACAGCTACCCTTTAGCGAAGAGGAATATGACGTTCTTTGGTCAGAGGGAGCCATTTACAATATGGGCTTTGAAAAGGGGCTGAACGAGTGGAGGCGCTTTCTGAAACCAGGCGGAATTCTGGCGGTTTCGGAAATTACATGGATAACGAACAGCCGGCCTCCAGAATTACAACAATATTGGCAAGCCGAGTATCCGGAAATTGCAACCGCTTCCTCAAAAATCGGGATTCTTGAAGAAAGTGGATACGCGCCGATTGGCTACTTCGTGCTGCCCGAATGTTGTTGGTTGGAGAATTATTATTGGCCCCTGCAGGACGGCTTTTCCGACTTTCTCGCAAGACATAAAGATGACGAGGAAGCGGCCTCGATTATCGAGGCTGAAAAAAAAGAAATCGCCCTCTATAAGAAGTATAAATCCTATTATAGCTACGGTGTGTATGTAGCCCGGAAATTAGGCTAGCGAAGCCTGGCGACAGATCCGCTTGTCGCCTTAATGCTCTTTTCCTGCCTCTCTTCGTTAGCATCAAGCCTATATTCGGCTCCAAACGTATTCGTATGGCGGATCCAGCGACCGGTATTTCGTCAAGTGTGCTATTACAAAATTATCGGGTAGACCCGGATTAAAATATATTTGTTCAAGAGGAACATGCAATGAACTCTTCCCTGGAAACCGTTTGTAGCGGCGTAGACGTGGCAGCCCAGATCCGAGGCATTCGCGCCGCTCAACCGGGCAACTTAATGGCCCGGTATTTTGATGAGGATTATTTTTGTTCTCTAAACGAGGCGAAGCGTAAACGGTTGTACAAGATCATCCGATCCGGGATCGAAAACCCCGACAGTCAGATGGGGGCCTACGCCCAAAACTGTAGTGATTATGAGGATTTTGAACCTCTGCTGGAGCCGATGATACGTGACTATCACAACATTTCAGATGACCGATTAATAGCGCAGGAACATGATTGGGCTACGCCGAGCTCCGGCTGCAATCTGGAGGAAATTGATTCTCGATTGAAAGATGTTTCCATGCGGGTGAGGGTGGGAAGAAACCTTGCTGCCTTTGCCTTGCCGGGCGCAATGACAAAAGAATCGCGACTGGAATTCGAGGCCCTTTTGATAAAAGCATTTTCCATATTGATGGATGACCCCGATTTCGGCGGTGAATATCTTTCTCTCACACCCGGGTCATCCTGTGAGATCGATGAAGATACTTATCGGGCCCGGATTGAAGCCCACCAGATGTTCAAGGATATGAGCGGAGATGCGTATTTGAACTCAGGTGGGATTTCTTCCGACTGGCCTTATGGACGAGGCATGTATATCTCGGGCTCACAAGATTTTATTGTCTGGGTAGGAGAAGAGGATCATTTGCGGATCATGTCCATGAAACGGGGCGGCGATCTTTCATCTCTTTTCGCCAAATTGCATAGTGGGCTTGAGACGTTGGCTAAATTAATCCCCGACTTTGCCCATTCGGAACGCTACGGGTACTTGACCTCTTGCCCAACCAACCTTGGTTCGGCTATGCGGGCCAGCCTGCATCTTCCGCTGCCTAATCTGACGGAAAAAGGCAGAAATCTTGAGCACGTAAAACAAACGGCATCGGGCCTTAGTCTCGCTGTGCGCGGAGTCAGCGGTGAACATTCCGACGCAGGCGAAGATGGTATTGTTGATATATCCCCCCGAGCCCGGCTCGGTGTCACAGAATCACAAATTATGCAGTGCCTGTATGATGGCTCTGTAGCACTATGGTCTCTGGAAAATGCAAATTAAGTCAGGGTGTTTATGGCTGCTTCTGACCCAAGGCGGACATTCAAAATCTAGTTGCAAGGGCTGCCTCTATGGCGGGGGCCGCTTTTTTCAAGCCGACCTCACCCGCCAAATCGTTGAGGCGTTGCAATTCCTCCATGAGGCCGTTGTCGAGCTTACCTCTGCCACAGGCCGCTAAGGCGCGACCGCGGGCAATGAAGAAATCAGACCACGGTAACGGTTCTGGCCGGGCGAAATCTTCCAACGCGGTGGCATAGCCCTCGGCGCCATCCCAATCACCGGTGTCGAGAGAGACTTCGATGGCATCCGGATAGAAAAAGAAGTGATTGTGGCTGACAGAACCCTCTTTCAGCATTCGCGCCCCTTCGTCCAAGGCATCCCGCTGCGCCTTGTGGTCGTCGAAACAGCAAGCCAACGCAGCCATGATCCGCGGTCCCGTGAAGCCATGGCCGACCTTCTTGTTGATCTCCAGCGCGGCGTTCAGGGCGGTGATAGCTTCGTCGTTCCGGCCGTCGGTGAGATCGAGTTTACCTTTGTATAAGAGCGCCTGGGATTCGAATCGCGGCGCTCCGAGCTGCCGGATAACATTCAAGTATTGGGTATTGTGATCACGGGCTTTGTCATATTCTGCCATCTCAAACAAAGCCTGCATGGCTAAAGCCTCGCCCAGCATTTTGCCGCGGTGGTGACCGACTTTGGTGGCGGCCTCAACCGTTTCCAAGCCATCGTCCAGGGCCGATTGAATTTGATTCAGATAGAAACGGGAAAACCCGACCATGGAGCGGTTGCCCACTTCGATTTCGATCAACCGGTTGTCTTGGGCAACCTCGACACAGCGGCTAAAATTTTTAAAAGCCGTGGCCATGCGCCCGGCCACGTAATCGGCATCGGCCATGCCGCCGAGGGCCTCGGCCTCGGCCTCCGCTGAATCGGCCTGCTGTGCAAAGCCAAGGGATTTTTCGTGCTCGGCGGCGCATTCTTCTATACGGCCCATGGGAAAGTACAGATTGCCGCGCAAATGGTGAATTTGGGCGCGTTCATTGGCCATGGCGTTGGCGTTGGCATCTGCGACGGCTTCGGCCTTGTCCAAAATGCCCAAGGCGTCTTCATACCGGTCGGCGATGCGCATGCCGGCCGCCAGACCCAGCCATGCCTGACAGCGCTCACCATCGTCGGCGGCATAGTCGAGGGCCAGTTCATAGCCCCGGATGGACTCATTAATGGAGCCCAGATCCAACAAGACACTGGCTTGAAAAACATTCAGGCCGAACATATCCGATGAACCGTCGGCGATGGCGAGTCCCCGCCCGAGCAGCCGCACCGCTTGGTTGAATTGATAATCCGATGCCTTGAATTGCGCCGCCACAAGGTACGCCTGCGGAGCGGCGGTGTCTTCGGCGCGGTCCAGGTGCTCGGCATGCAGGACCGGGTCGCGCTCGGCAAACCATTGGGCGGCGCGTCCGTGAAACCGGCACCGCCTGTCCTTGAGCAACGAGGCGTAGACGCCTTCCTGGATCAAGGCATGGTCGAATAGATAATCATCCCCCTCGGGACGAACCAGGTGATGGTCGATCAACTGGCCGCAGCTATAGTGAGGATCGCCGGCAACGGCGCGCAGCGTATCCAGCGCGAACCGTTGTCCGATGGCCGAGGCGGCTTGCAGTGCCCGCTTGTCGGGGTCCGAAAGCCGGTCGATACGGGCCAGGACCAGACTTTGGATCGTCGCCGGCACGTCTTCGTCCCGGCTTTCTTCGGCGCTGCGCAGAAGCTGTTCCAGGAACATCGGATTGCCACCGGCCCGCTCGATGCAGTTTTTGGTAAAATCATCGACGGCATCGGCATAGGCGCCTGCCAGTTCGGCCGCCTCGGCTTTGCGAAGAGGGCCGATATCGACCGTCAACAGCGGACTGCCGCCGGTGGCGCCGCGCCAGGTTTGGTCCAGCGGATCGCCTTCGATGCGCGACGTCATGATCAGCACCGCCGGGATGTCCTGCACCGCTTCGGTGATTTTGGCCAGATCCGACAAGGTTTCCGCATCGGCCCAATGGACGTCTTCGACCAGCAATAGCCTCGGCTGGTGGTTGCTGGCGTCCTGCACCAAGCCGACGAGAAGTGTGTGTTTGCCTTGCAGGCGGGAGGCGTTGTCCATGGCATCGTAAATGCCCTGAAGGTCCTCCGGCTGCGGTAGATTGAGCAAATCGTTAAGGAACACCCGTTGATCGGGCTTGCAGACCCCGCCGACCAACGCGTCAGCCGCCGCGGTTTCGCGCGCCGGAATGCTGCTCTCGGCCGGAACGCCGAGCAGGCCGCGGACCAATGTGCGGACCGGGTCCTGTCCCTCGCCAACGCCGAAATCGAAATTCAGACACCTGTGGCAGGCAAAGCCGCGCTTTTCGGCATTGGACTCGAACTCCTCGACAAGCCGGGACTTGCCCATTCCGGCCTCTCCGCGGACCAGGATCGCCTGGCCATTGCCGTTGTCCCGGCAAGATTCCAGCGCGCCCATGAATTGCGTCGTTTCGGCTTGGCGGCCGATAAAAGTACCGTCGAGGCGTTTACGTTTCGCCGCTCGCAACGTCTTCGCACGCCACGTCAGAACCGGTTTTTCCAAACCCTTGACCTTGGTCTCACCCAGCCCGTCGCAATCGACAAACTTCTCGACGGCCCGGTAGACGGTATCGGATATGATTGTCTCTCCGGATTCCGCTAATCCGTTGAGGCGGGCAGCGAGATTGGCAGCGACGCCGGTCACCGCATAGTCTGGCACGTCCTCAGGATTTTCCTTGCCTTGCCCGGCGATGACCACGCTGCCGCTGGCAATGCCTATATGAACCGCAACATCCCGGCCTTGCTGGGTACTCAGCGCCGCCATCGCCTTGTGGGTTTCAATCGAGGCGCGAACCGCGCGCATGGGATCGTCGCTATGGGCGACGGGGGCACCGAACAGCGCCATCACCTCGTCGCCAATATGGCGGTGCACGGTGCCGCCATGGTCTTCGACGATCCGGTCGACGGCGTCAAAGACCAGCCCTACCAACGCGTGCAAGTCCTCGGCGTCGAGTTCGTCGGAGAGTTCCGTATAACCGGATAGGTCAGCAAACAGGATCGTCAGCTGACGGCGATCGCCAGACAGCTCTTCTTCGTGTGGCTGTGGCTCACCCTGGCCGGCATCCGCCAATTGGCCACCGCAGCCGCCACAGAACCCGTCCCCCGGTTCGTTGACGAAGCCACAGGACGGGCACGAAACTTCCAGCTTCGCCCCGCAACTTGAGCAGAACCGCCGCGCGGCACTGTTTTCAGTGTTGCAATTGGAACACTGCATGGCCTTTTTCCGCTCCTCGCATTGCTGCCGACAACATACGACAGACCCAATTTAACGATATAGCACATCAAAATAATTTTGGTCTTCATTGTGTATGTTAGATGTCCGCTTCTGGCTATTAACAGAAGCCTTTGCCAATACCCGAAAAAGTCTGCTTTAAGGGGGTAAAGCGGACGTTATTTCAGGACGCTGGTTACTTCCGTTTCTGACCCATCTCGGACATTTGAAATTACACGTTTTTGATATATTCGACGACTTTTTCCATGGTGCTCGGAAGGCGTGGCGCTGCCTCGTCAATTTCATCCCAATTTTCAGCACTTCCGGCCGTTTCGAGGGTTTCGCAAAGATCCGCCAGCTCGTTTGCGCCGACGCTACGTGCTGACGATTTTAGTTTATGCGCAGCATTCGCCAAATCTTGTGCTGAGCGTTTGGAGAATGCGGCCTTAATTTCACCGACGTTGGATGTCGCCGGCTCAACGAAATCATTGAGGATTTCCTTAAAGGTTGTCTCGTTGTCACCGAAGATGCTTTTCAAGGCCATTGGATCGACGGAACCATTCCCGTCCTTGGGGACTGAAGCATCTTTGCGCTTCTTGCGGACCACTTTTATTCCTTTCTGCGCACCGTCGGCGGGTTTGGAATTTGGCATCCATTTCTGCAATGCTGTTTTAAGTTTCGGCATCTCTATCGGTTTCGGCAGGAAATCGTCCATGCCGGCTTCGTAACATCGAGACACTTCCGCCTCCAATGTGCTTGCCGTGATGGCGATGACGGGCATTCGCCTGTCTCCATCCTTTTCGGATTGCCGGATTTTTCCCGTCAACTCAAAGCCATCCATCACCGGCATGTGGCAGTCTGTGAGCAAAATTGCGTAGTGTTTGGATTTCGATGCCTCCAATGCCTGTTTGCCGTCATCGAACATTTCGACCGCATATCCCAGTACGTTGAGTTGGCGGCGGATGACATCCTGGTTGGTAAGGTTGTCCTCGGCGACCAGGATCAACGTCCCGGCGGCCTCCGCCTCCTCGATTGTCGGCGCTTCTTTAATCTCAACGGCAAAAACCTTCTCGTCATAGGTGACATTGGGGCTGGCGCGGCCCGCAGCGATGGCAATGGCGCGTATAAAAGGACCGCGCCGTAAGGGGTCTGAGCCGACAAAGACTGTATTGGGGATTTCCTTGTCGCCCTGGAGACGGTCCACGGTCAACAACACGAAGCGGGTTTGGGCGAGTTTTTTCACCGATTGTATCGCCGTAATCTGTTTCTTGCGGGCATCGATAGACCAACCTGATCCTAAAACGACAACATCGAAGGGTGCGCCCCGGTCCGCCGCGTCGAGGAGCACGGACTTGCCGGCTTCAATATCCCCGAAGGTTGTTACATCGGCGTTGGAATGGCGTAGATAGCTCGCGTCGAGTTCGCGTTCCTCCGCATCGTCACCCACGAACAGGACTTTCAGCCCCGCCAGATCGAGAAGATCACTCTTGATCTTGTGCTCTTCGGCGACCGGTAAATTGAGCGTTACGATAAAGGTCGAGCCTTTCCCCAACTCACTATCAACTTCGATTTTACCCCCCATCAACTCTATCAAACGGGCGCTGATGGTAAGCCCGAGCCCGGTGCCACCAAAGCGGCGAGTCGTCGATGTCTCGGCCTGGGAGAATTCATCGAACAGGTTTTTCTGGCCCTCTTCGGACATACCGATCCCTGTATCGATGACTTCAAACCGCACTGCCACGTTGTCCTTGTTTTGTGTTTTTCCGCAGAAAGCGCGGATCAAGACCCGGCCTTCATCGGTGAATTTGACAGCGTTGCCTGCAATGTTGAACAGAATTTGCCTGATCCGAACCGGATCCCCCAGCAGGGCATCGGGGATTTGAGGGTCGATATGGATGTTTATCCGAAGTTTTTTATTGGCGGCATTTGGAGCAAGGGTTTCGGCTACTCCCTCGACCAAATCACGGATTGAAACTGGCACTTCTTCAAGACCGAGCTTGCCGGCCTCCATCTTGGAGAAATCCAGGATGTCGTTGATGATTGTCAGAAGTCCGTATGCGGATTCCTTGACGGTTCTCATCATCGTGAGCTGGTCCTCTGCAAGTTTGGTTTGGACGAGCAGATCGACCATGCCGATAATACCGTTCATAGGCGTTCGGATTTCATGACTCATGGCGGCCAGGAACTCGGCTTTTGCCTTAGTCGCCTTTTCAGCAATATCCTTGGCATCTCCCAATTCTTCCGTCCGTTCCTCAACAATCTTTTCCAGATTGTTATGCGTTTCGGCCAATGCATTTTCTGCTCGCTGTCTTTCTGCATTTTCCTGCTCGAGGTGGACAACTTTTTCTATGATCGAATCACGCATGGCTGCAAAAGATTGCGCCAATAACCCGATCTCGTCTTTACGGTCAACATCGATATCCTGATTGAGATCGCCGCTGCCCATAGCAGCCGCCGTCTCAGATAATTTCCTGATAGGGCGTGTGATCATACGACCAATATATGTGGCGGCAATCAAACCAAGGGTGATGACCAATATTGAAACAATGACAGATACATAGAATGACCTGGATAGTGCCTTTTCTGCTTCTGGGCCCAGCACATCCTGCTCGTGCTTGATTGCCAGTTTCAGGCTTTCGATGCGTCTGGCGACATCCGGGCCGATCCTATCGAGTTCGTATTGAATAATGGTGTTTCGCTTCGTTATGATTTGATGAACTTGATCGAACGCTTGCAGGTATTGTTCTTGGCTGACCTTTGCCTCATTGGAGAGCTTCACCCTCGCGGGGTTCTCAAGTTCGGCTGCAAGTTTAAGTTGGTTGAATTCAAGGTCGCGAAATTCGCGAATGGCTCTGGCCCTTGACAGTTCGTTGTTTTCAATCAGGAAACGGTTCGCATATAAACGCCCGAGCAGGAGGCTGCGCAACGTGATGCCGGCCTGATAGGCAGCCGCCGTGTCGCCATCCTTCAAGGCACTTGTCATGATGGCGGTGAGGTTTGTTTCGATTTTGGGCCCAACAATGTTTAGCGTCCCCGAAACGAGCTCGTCGCGTTTCTTTTGCAGGAAGGTCACCTCTTCAAATTTATTGACATAGCGCTTCAGGTTTTCTTCCAGGTCGATCAGCAAAATCTGGCGGCCCGAATCCCCCTGAACAAGTTTCAGGTTTTCTTGAATGAGCTCCAGTGTTTGTTCGGCTCGTTTCTGGACTCCGGCAATATTTTCAGGGTTGGCGTCGATAACGAAATTTTTGGCAAATATTCTTGTCGTCAGCATGTTGGCCTGGACCCGACCGTCAGCGTTTGTCTGTCGGGCGAGTTTGCGGTAGGTGCTGAAGGTGTCTTCGGCATTCTGCAGGCCCATCAGTCCAATAACCGAAGCCAATAACGCAACCAGAAGTACACAGCCAAAACCCATGTAAATCTTGGTAGAGATTTTGAGATCCTTCATAGACAAAAACTTTCCAATCCCTGGCGCCAACACGTTCAGAGGAGCAACTCTTTCCCCGATTGTACTTTATTCTTCATATAAATGTATGCGCGAGGCCAATTTTCAAGAAAATTTTGAACGCATGGCTCTTGTGACGACATGGCCGCAAATGGATAAAAGCTGACCTTTTTACAGCCGCCCGATAATGTCCGCTTTTCCACGGAAAGCAGAAATCAAAAAAGCAAAATTCAATTTCTCGAGATTAATGTCTGCTTTGAGGGGGTATAGCGGACGTAAATTTGGTGTGCTGATTACTTCTGCTTCTGACCAGGAGCGGACATTAATTGCATTTAGCCTGTGACGCCCATCACTGCAAAACAAACTGGAATATGCTTCTATAGCGGACATCCTCACAAAGTAACCCCGCCATTCGGGCGGAGGCTAGGTAGTGATTCACCAAATAGAAAGATTCACGGTGCTATAATTTCGGTACGGTCGATACAGGAGACAAGGCCATGCCTAAGAAATACTCCCCACCCTCGAAGTTTAATCCGAGATGTCTAGTAGATGCTGCCGTCCAGATAGATCGAGCGCGAAAGGAAGGCAATAAGGGCCGACTTACAGCGGCCATCAATCACAACAGAGTTATGTGGACTGGCATCCATTCGCTTTCCGTCCATGACAATTGTCCCTTCCCGAAGGAAAAATGTGGTGAGTTGATCCGGTTGTCAGATTATGTCTGGTCAGCGACAAAGACCGAGGGAGCCAACATCTCTGATATGGTCTTGGATTCTCTAATCAATATCGATCTGCGGATTTCCGAGGACCTCTTGTACAAAAACAATCATTAGGTCTCTACTGCAACGCCCTCGCCAAACAACGGGCCACGTCCAGCCTCTTCTCGAATTGCGAGATATATTCTGCCAGCGCCGGACCGTGTAACCGGGAGCCCAGTATCGGGGTGATACCCGTGCCACCCCTGGAATGGATATCTCGTAGTTTCAATAGCTGGCGCTCCCACTTTGCTATGTAAACGTCCCAGTCGCCGTTGTTCTTGTTGTTAACGTAAGTGATGATGCTTTCGTGGGAAGCATTACCCCACCACGGTATCTTAGGAATGTCGCCGCACGAGTCCGTTGAGGGCGCAGGCGTTGGAGGGGTTACACGCGTTGCCACAGGCAGGCCCACCGTTTCGTTTGATTGGGGTTGCACTGGTGTCTGTTCATCTTCTTCTGCTAGGTCTTCTTCTGCCATGTCTTCCTCAATAACGGGCTCGAGTGGCAATGGCAACAGTTTGGCAAGTTCGGTCCGGTAGTCGAGACCAATTACCCAGCTGTAAAGGGTTTCAAAACGGTTCAAGACATTTACAGGGGCATTGAGGAACAAGGCATAGCCACCACCAGCGGTGGCCACGATAAACAAGGCGATGATTAAAAACTTCGCCAACGGTACTCTCTGCGCTTTTTTTGCAGGTTTCGGAAAACTGTCGGGTCTGGCCTCTCCCTGGGGCCGTTGATCTAGTGTTTGTTCCGCTTCGGACGATGAGCTTTCCTTCGGCCTCTCCGAAGCGCGGGAAGCGGTAATCTGCTCGAGGAAGTTCCGAACCTTGGCAATGATAACATCCGGAACTAACGGCTCGGTGATGTAATCCGTCGCCCCCAGCTTCAGACCCTTGGAGATATTTTCTCTGTCACTATTTTTGGTCAGAAATACAACTGGAATATGCTGGCTCACCGGATCTGTTTTCAGGACCCGACAGGCTTCGAAACCACTCATGTCGGACGTCATTACATCGAGTAAAATCAGATCTGGTTTGTTCAACCTGACCATTTCCAGAGCCTTGGAGCCTTCCGACGTGAAAGAGATACTGGCTTCGCCCTGGAGACCCTTGATGAAGATATCGAGGATGTCGCCGTCCACGTTAATGAAAAGAACTTTGTCTGCGTTTTTACTGGCCATGAAAGCCATCTTAACCGCAGGACACTCGCCAGCCAATCCAGTACCTAAAGTGCGGGCAAACAGCTCCGCCGTCCTTAAACGTGAACATTAAGGAAATGCAAACTCTACTACCGCCGAAATTTCTTTCTCCCGGAAGCATTCACCCAATGTCCGCTTGTGGCTAATAACGGACTTAATTTCCACCACCCGATAATGTCCGTTTTTCTACGGAAAGCAGAAGTCAAAAGAGCAAAATTCAGTTTCCCAAGATTAATGTCTGCTTTGAGGGGGTATAGCGGACATCGTTCGTGACTTGTCATTAGGTCCGGAAATGATCCTGAGGGGACATTTGGCTTTCGATCAAGTTGCTCAATTATCGCAACAATAGTGCCTTTACAATTTCTCTCTTAGGAATGACGTGACCGCATTTTCCGTTTGGCTGCGTTGTGTGGTTGTACCTCCGGTGTAAACCGTCGTTTTCTTGGTGCAATCATTCCACAGATTTTCCCAGGCCGTATCGTCAACGATTCCAAAGTCCGCTTTATTCCCTGTGCGTTTCTCCTGCGCATGCATGGTCTTTGTATTCCATGTGATCTGACAATGATAAACCGTAACGTTACTTTTGCCTCGCACCGGATGTTGAGTATCCCAAGCGTGACTTGCCCCTTTAACCACCATAACCTTCACATCACCGCCAGCCGCGACAAGTCTTTTAGCGTAATCTTTGCATGGTCCGGGCAAGTTCCAATTATCCAATTCCCCCAACAGCATTAACATGCTTCCAGAAGTCGGCTTTGGGTTCTCCACGTTAAAAGGGCAATTCGGTGCCAGAGCTATATGGGCTTTGATCTGCATTCCATCACCAACATTCCGGTTGTACCAATCTGACATCAGGTACATTTGAATGCCGCCGCCCCAAGACATTCCAAACGTGGCAAGGCGAGCGCCATCAATTCTTGGATTATTCTTTAGCGAACGTACCGCAGCATAAATGTCGCTCAGGTAACTCATATTAGTGATGCCGGATTGTTTGCTGCCTAATCCTGTACTTAGAGATAGTCCACGGGCGGTGAATTGATTGACCATTAATGTGGCATAACCCGCTTCGTTAAATATGTTCACCCATCCGCCGTCGTAAGAACGATTATAGCCGCCACTGCTAAGCAGGTAGATAATGGCAGGATATGGACCACTTCCTCCAACGTTTGGGTAGGACATCACCCCTTCAACTTCAAGCGGGCTGTCTTTCCAGTTTGCCAACGTTGCCGGATTCGTCGATTTAACATTGAACGAACTTAATAAAACCCGGTTCGGGTCACCCTCAGATTTCAGTCCTGTTGTTTGGCAAGCAGTAGCGAACCCAAGGGCTATTCCGGCAATTGCCAACGCTTTGATTTTTGTCATCATGATTTTGTCCCGTCGGCTGTGATGCAGAGGATGGCTCCCACCCGAAGACACAGGCAGTCGCACAAACGACCAATGGAGAGGTCAAAACCAGTAGAGAGAAAATTTAACCTTCATAAGGCCAAACACTGTGAAACCCTCAACAAATGGCAAGATTAGCGTGTCCTTAGGTATTTCACATTGATGGTGGTTAGTTTCGGCGTAGTTCCTATTGCCTGGGAAGGTCCGCTTCTGGCTATTAACAGAAGCCTTTGCCAATACCCGAAAACGTCGGCTTTAAGGGGGTAAAGCGGACATTCTTAAACAATTGCTCCGCTGTCTTCGGCAACAACTGCATCCGCCTCTACTTCAACCAACCACTCAGGATTTACGAAACAAGTTATTTGCATGATCGTATCAACAGGTTTGGCTTCACGGCAAAACTTTGCACGAACATCAATCACCGATTTCCAATCATCAATATTCGTGAGGATTATTCGTGTTCGGACGACATCGTGCCAACCTGACCCAGCCCGTTCCAACGCATCACCGATGATCTCGAAACACCGCTCAGCCTGACGTCCCGCGTCGCCAACACCAACGGTTTTTCCATCACCATCCACGGGCGCGGTTCCGCCAATCGTTATATAGGGGCCGACCCTGACGGCCCTAGCAAACCCAACAATTTCTTCCATTGGATTGCCATTTAATACGAGCTTTCGTTTCATACCTTTTTACTCCATTGAGGCCAGTCCTTCCGCTTTGAGGGGGTAAAGCAGACATCAATATGGACTGGTGATTAGGTCTGGTTTCTGGACCAAAGCGGACATACGTTCATTTATCTTCATCCACGAATGTGAGTGGCGGCATGGGGCGGCGGTCAATTTCCAAACGAAATATATCATGGCGTCCGTAATGTCCGGACACATCCAGGGCTTTACGTGAATTACGTGATGCTTCCGGATCGATGGTCGCGTACAAAATGCCTTTTTCCCGATGCATTGGCCCGGCGACGATACCACCGAAGGGTTTGGCCACTATCGCATCACCGGAGTTTATCCACTCGTCGTTCTCGAACAGTTCATCACGTCCAGGAAACGTCTCGGGAATATCCATCCCTTGCATCGCCGTTGCCGTACTGACAACCCAGCAACCGCCTTCACGGGCAATGTGGTTCATGGAATCTTGCCAAGTGTCACCGCTATCCCATGTGGGGGCTACGTAGATATCGATGTTTTGCGAATAGAGCGCATAACGCGCCAGCGGCATGTAATTTTCCCAACAGATCAGACAGCCAATACGGCCGATCGGGGTGTCCACGACCCTCAAGCCACTGGCATCACCGGATCCCCACACCATTCGTTCGGGATTTGTCGGCATCAATTTTCGGTGACGATTTAAGATCGAGCCGTCTGGGCCGATGACAACGACGGAATTGAATAACGTGGTGCCGCTAAACTCAGCGTCTATTTCGTTGAGGCCCATCACCACGACAACGCCGTTCTTTGCGGCTGCCTCGGTAAGTGGTTTGAGCCCACCGGCAGCGATATTGACTGAATTGTTTCTCAATTCGGCATGGATCGTGTTGCCAAGCGCCATATCTCCACCAGGACGAAGTCGCCATATCCATGTGGGGTATCCGGGGAGATAAGTCTCTGGAAAGACGATGAGTTGAGCGCCCTCGTTTGCAGCCTCATCAAGAGACTCCAGCGCCCGCTCCATCGTCGCTTTCAGGTCAAGAAGAACGGGCGGCTTTTGACAAACCGCAACCTTTACATCCATGAAATCCCCCTATTGATAAAATAGACCCGCTTTATTGTTTAGGATTACTCTAAACATTCGCTGACAGAAGAGTCCATACGATCACACTAAAAGAGAAAATATGTGAGTTCCGGAAATGGCTAAAATCAGAATATCGGGTTTCTCGAATTTGATGTCTGCTTTAAGCGGATAGAGCGGGCGTCAAATTGGCAGGGTGTTTTGGCTGCTTTTGGCCGAATTCGGAAATGCCGGTGGTTGCAAAATTAACGATCTACAGCCTTTCCCACTTCCTCTCCATCCCTCGAATAGTAACGAGACTTTGCCGACTTCATATCGAAATCCTCAACGCTGTATCCCAGTTTTTGCGAAATGTCTGCAACTCCGGGAATTTTACTCCAAGATGAAAGGTTCCATCGCTGATCTGTTCTATAATTATAGAGGTCTACTTTTTGGTTGCGATAATTGAGAAAAGCACCGCGATGTGGCAAGTCAAGGAAATCAAGGAGACCCTCCAGATGCGAACTATCGGGACCCATCAAATCTTCAAACTTGAGCCGCAACCAGGGAACGGTTGTTTCTTTTTCGATCTCCAGCGCGTAGTTGTTTAGCTCTGTCCAAAAATACAGGCATTTCTCAAACTGCGACAAATCTTCCCATAGATCCATTAATTCTGGAAATGCCGATTTCTTGTCGAAGGGTGTCAGCAAACTGGTTTCGGTTATTGTTTCCCGCCCTGTGCCATAATAATTATGAGTCGTCATTGACAAAGCAGTCAGTATTGGATGCCGGGTAATGTGCACTATCTGAATCCGTCCCTTAAACCGTTTTAAGAGATACGGAATGGCACCGTAGGCTGGCCAGCCTGTCTCAATGTAATGTATGTAACCTTCTTCATATTGGGTTGAAATAATTTCTTCGATTCTACCAATATGATTGTTTCTAAGGTCGGAATACTCTGATTTTTCTATATCTTCGCCGTTAAACAAATTACGGGGAAAATAACCACCGTGAACTGGCTCATGGACGCTGTAAACCGTATCAGAGTAACTCTCATCGAAAGCTTTTGCGAACCATTGGGTCCCACACCTACCTGTAGATAAAAAAAATGTGGCAACCATTATTTTCCCCTTTTGTTGCGTCTCGATCCCAAAAAACAGTGCAGAATGACTGAGAGGCAATTGGTTGTTGCATCATAATAATAGTGTAACCGATCAGGCTTTGAGCGGTTTATATATTTCCAGGGCGTGGCGATGCTTAAAATTTAAGAAAATTTTATTTAGACAGGGAACATTCGTCGCCCAGATACACCGCGGCAGCCGCTATTCCGCTTGCCCCATGGGCGATGCCGGTGGCGCGCAAACCGATTTCAATCGCGCCGAGCGTCCCCATCATCATCGGTGCGTTGACGTGCCCCATGTGGGCGATCCGAAACGCCGAACCACCAAGATCACCGATACCAATACCAATCACCGTGCCCAAGTGTTCCTTACAAAACTTCAGTAGCACGGCCGGATCGATCTCCTCATTCGTACGGACCGTGGTCACGGTGAGCGAGCGTTCTGCCGGCTTGCTGAT
Organism: Rhodospirillaceae bacterium; assembly: GCA_018662005.1. Lineage (NCBI taxonomy): Bacteria > Pseudomonadati > Pseudomonadota > Alphaproteobacteria > Rhodospirillales > Rhodospirillaceae > Rhodospirillaceae bacterium. The sequence continues at coordinate 18,456 of JABJHA010000011.1, forward strand.
GTTGAAATCAATGGTGCCACCCTGGGCCCACTCTGACACCGCCGCCCAGGTGGCCCCGGCCAGCAGGCGATGACGCTCAAACACATGCTCCAGGCCTTCCTCGAAAAGCATGTCGAGGGCCTTGCGGATGCCGAACAACATTTGCACCGGCGGCGTCCCGCAGTATTTCCTGTAATGCTCTTCGCCCTCGCGTTTTGTCCAGTCCCAGTAGTTAGACCGCAAACCCGCGCTTTCGTGACGAGCCTTGGCTTTTTTATTGGCGGCAACGAAAGCCAGCCCCGGTGGCGTCATCAGGCCCTTTTGCGAACCGGCGACCGCGACATCGACACCCCAGCCATCCATATCGAACGGCATGCAAGCTAACGAGGCGATGGTATCGACCATCAACAAGGCTTCGTGCCCGGCAGCATCCATGGCCTGCCTGATCGCCGGAATGTCGTTGACGACCCCCGAAGCCGTATCGATCTGCACACAAAGTATGGCCTTGATGTCACCGTTCTTGTCAGCGCGCAAACGCGCCTCCAGTTCGTTCGGATCAATAGCCCTGCGCCAGTCACCGGGCAGAACTTCCACATCGAGGCCAATAAAAGCGCCTCCTTCGCCCCATCCCATGGCGAAACGGCCACTTTCACAAACCAGAATTTTGTCGTCCCGGCTCAAAACATTTGTCAACGCCGCTTCCCAACCGCCATGGCCGTTGGAAATATAGATATAGGTATCGCCCGTCGTCTTGAATATGGTCTTCAAATCCTGAAGCACGGAATCGGTTATCGCCACCAGTTCGCCACTGTAGATTTCGATGGCCGGACGGTGCATGGCGCCCAGCACGTCGTCGGGTATCGTCGTCGGCCCGGGGATACTCAAAAATTCACGCCCGTTATGTAACGTCATGTTCGCCATCTTTCAAAAATAAGAAAATTTAATTGCGTCAATCTCTCCGCACAGGGAGCAAACTTGCCACACACACGTCACCTCCGAGCCAATAGATTCAGCAAGTGATATTGAAGATGCAAACAAAACTTATTTCAAGAGGTTTAACGACGACACGAAGCACCGATGACTTGTTTTCGTCTTCACCGCACGCCACAAGAGCGAAATTCAAGGCGAGGGCGAGGGTCCGCCCTCTTTGGAATTTTTTGGAGCTTTCTTTTGCAATAATACCTGGGCCGTAATCAGCAGCGTTAGCGAGACAGCCAGAACCATGGTGCCAATGGCGTTTACTTCGGGCGTGATGCCGCGCCGGATCGATGCAAACACATAAATGGGCAGCGTTGTATTAGCCCCGGCGACGAAAAACGAGATGATGAAATCATCAAAACTGAAGGTGAAGCTGAGCAGGAAACCGGCGAGAATGGCCGGAAAAATTTGCGGCAGTGTAATCTGCCGGAAGGTTCGCCACGGTGTCGCATACAAATCCTGCGAGGCTTCGATCAGGGAGCGATCCATGCCGGCGATTCTGGCGCGCACCAGAACAATCACCAGCGACATGGTGAATAACGTATGGGCCGCTATCACCGATGCGAAACCCAGCGATAATTTAGGCGGCTTGACCCCTTCGGGCCAGATGGCGGCCACGATCGGATTGAGCAGATCAAAAACAGATACCAAAGCGACCAGTGTTGCGATGCCAATGACGATGCCGGGAACCATGATCGAGACATAGATCATTCCATCGAACAGGGCCCTCATGGGACCGCACATTCGTTGCAGGGCGAGCGCCGCAGTCGTCCCCATAATGCTGGAAAGAAAAGCCGCTGAAAAAGCGATAATCAGGCTCGTCGTTAATGACTCAATAACAAACGGGTTGGAAAGCGCCTTGCCATACCACTGGGTAGACAGACCCTGAAAATCACTTGCGTGTCGTCCAGAATTGAAACTGAACAGGACAATGATGCCAATGGGCACATAAAGGAACAGGTAGACTGCTATGGAATACAAGCGCATGGCCATCTTAAGTCTGTCCTACATAATCGAATCATCACGGCCGGATTTACCACCCATGGCAAAGCGCATGTACAGGGTAACGGTGACCAGCATGATGATGACAAGTGTTACGGCGACGGCTGAGCCAAAGGGCCAGTTCCTGGATTGCAGGAAAAGATCAACCAGGGCATTACCGATGAAGAAGACCTTGCCGCCGCCCAGAAATGCGGGAATCAGGAATTCACCCATCAGCAGGATGAAGACCAACATGCATCCGGTGGCGACCCCGGGCATGGAAAGCGGAAGGGTGATTTGAAAAAATGTTTTAAGCGGTGAGCCGCCAAGATCGTTTGATGCTTCCAGCAAACGCTTGTCCAGTTTTTCCAGGGAAACATAGATGGGGAAAACCATCAGTGGCAGATAACCATAAATAATACCAAGAACGACGGCCCCAGGAGTATTGATCAATCGCACCCCTTCGATGCCGATAAAGTCCAGCACGGCAGGTATACCGCGACCGCCCAAAATAAATATCCAGGCATACGTACGGATCAACAGGCTGGTCCAAAAGGGGACGATGACCAGCACCAGCAGCAGAAGTTTCCACCGCGTGCTGGCTTTGACGGCCAGGTAATAGGCCAATGGATAGGCGATCAGCAGGCTGGTAAACGTACCCAGCGGGGCGTATGTCATGGTGTTTTTAAAAGCCGTAAAACGCGAGGGCAGGTTTGCGTATTGTTCTAATGAGAACCCTGCCGCATAGCCCCCCACAGGTGAGCGGGAGCCGAGACTGAAAATGACGACGACAACCAATGGCATAATAAGAAAAAAGAGAAACCACAGCGACGTTGGCGTTAGCAGCGCCACTGTCACCCATTTCTCTTTGTCTTTGCCCTTGATTGCCGCCGTCATCATTCGGTCCAGTCTTTAATCGAGATCAGGCAGATTTGAAGCGAGCAATCACTTCCGCCCGGGTTGGGTCGGTCAGTGTTTGGGCCGCACCAAATTCAAGGCCGTTCATCAGCTCTTTGGCCGGGAACAAAATCTCGTTGTTGGCGGTATCGGCTGGCAACAATGCCGAAACACGTGAATCACCTGTGGCGTAACCGTGCGAGGCGAATTCAAGAACCTGAACGGCAGGATCCAACAGGTGGTTAATAAAGGCATAGGCTGCATCAATGTGCGGAGCATCTTTCGGAATGCAATAGAAATCAGACCAGATTTCACCGCCATCGCTGGCAATGACATATTTCATTTCTGGTAAATCTTTGTTCAGTTGCAGGCCGTCTCCGTTCCAGCAAATTGACATCCATGCATCGCCGCTACGCATTCCCGGCTGATAATCCGAGGTAATGGCGAACAGATGCGGTTTTGAATCAATTAGCAGTTTCTCGGCCTTGGCAAGTTCACCCTTGTCGATGGAATTGAAAGAGTAACCGAGCGCACACAAGGCCGCACCAATGGTGGTCAGCTGATAGTCATGGACGATTGTATGACCGGAACCGGCACCCATGGTGACATCGAAGAAGTCTTTCCAGGATTTCGGGTTGCTTTTGATATGTTTGTCGTTAAGCACGAAACCGGTGGTGCCCCAGTTTTTCGGTACGGCGTAGACTTTACCGTTGACTGTGGCGGGATCAGCGAAAAGCGGATTTTGTGCTTTGGCGTCGAAGTTAGGAATGCGGGACAGGTCCAGTTCCTGGATCAGATCAAGTTCCACATAGTTGGTAATTGTGTAGTTGGTCGGTACGAAAACGTCCCAGCCTGTACCACCGGCCTGCAATTTCGCCAGCATTTCCTCGTTCGATCCAAAAGCATTGATCTGAACATTTACGCCGGTGTCTTTGGTGAAATTTTCAACATTGACCGGGTTGTGATAGTTCGGCCAAGTGGAAAAAATCAACTTGTTGCCAAGCTCGGCGGCCTGGGCGCTACGCGTTGCAAGACCCGGCATTGCTGCACCCATGACCGCCATGGCGGTGCCAAGACCGGTTACACCCAGGAAATGGCGACGGGTAACGGAGCCATTCTGGTAACGCCTGAATTCTTCCATAAACTTCTTGGCTGTGATCGGTTGATTGTCCTTATAGTTTTTGCTCATTGACTTAGACCTCCGTGTTAAAAATATCCGTAATTATTCTTAAAATTAGCCGTCTTTGACGGATTGACCCTGCGGCTTTAAGAATCCTCCAATGCCAGTGCGAGTTCGTTCTTCCATCCAATGGTGACACTGTCTCCCGGATTAAAACCCCCGCTTGCGCTTTCGATGTGTTTTGGCGACAACACCAGAACATCGCCAATGCCATCGGCATCAACCAGGTATTCGGTGTGTTCCCCAAGGAAGATTTGGTTTTTGATGCGGCCGCTCAAGGCCACATCAGTTTTCATGTCAGCGGCACTGCTATTGCTCGGGCCGATGACAATCAATTCCGGACGAATGGCGACACTGCCATGCTCACCAGCCCGCAAGGCAGGAGCGCCTGTAGTGGGGGTGCCGAAAAATTCCATTCCGTTTTCGCTTTTGATGCTGACGGATACGCCGTTAACTTTTGAAACAGAACCGCCAATGAAGTTTGACTTGCCGACAAAATCGGCAACGTAGCGATTGACAGGATGGTCATACAGTTCACGCGGGCTGCCCGATTGGGCAATGTAACCTTCGCGCATGATGCAAATGCGGTCGCTCATCGAGAGCGCCTCTTCCTGATCATGGGTAACAAGAATGAAGGTAATGCCGACATCGCGTTGAAGGGTTTGCAATTCAATTTGCATTTCGCGGCGTAATTTACGATCAAGGGCGGCAAGCGGCTCATCCAGCAGCAGAACTGTCGGGCGGTTGATCAAGGCCCGGGCAAGTGCGACACGCTGTTGCTGTCCGCCTGACATTTCCCATATCCGGCGGTTGCCATAGCCGGACATTTGAACCATCTCGAGTGTTTCATCGATTTGCTTGTCCATTTCGGCTTGTGACGGCTTGGGGGCGCGCTGGCGAAGCCCGTATCCGATATTTTCCGAAACAGTCATATGGGGGAATAGTGCGTAATGCTGGAAGACCATATTGACGGGCCGCTTATGCGGCGGAATACCAATCACAGATTGACCGCCAATATAGACATCGCCCTGGGTCGGTTGCTCGAAACCCGCAATCAATCGAAGCGATGTCGTCTTGCCGCAACCCGATGGCCCAAGGAAACTGAAAAACGATCCCCGCTCGACAGTAAGGGATACATCGTCAACCGCCACGACATTGCCATAACGTTTGGTAACGCCACGAAACTCAATATCAACTTCTTGCGATTGCTCGGAAGGCACGATCATTAATCTCCCTGTCATGAAGACATATATCTTTTTTTATATACCTTGTTTCTCATATTTTATATTTTTTTCGATGATAGTGGACTACCACTTAAATTAGGTGTATTCAACCATTATAGCCAAATAAGGCATATACCACAAATTGCATATATCAAATTAGGTATGCGGCGTGGAAAAATAAGCAGTTTGGGAGGATCATCTGTCGTGACGATTAGCTCCAGGCAGGCAAAAAACAGTGAGACGGGAAGTGCTGCATGGGTGGCGCTACTTTCCCAGTGTATTGAATGCATAGGCACCGAAGAATTTCCGAAAACTCTTGTTAATGCACTGAAAACATTTGCTGATATCGACTACTCGGTGGCCTTTGCTTATCACCAGAATGAAAGACCTTTGTGCCTTTGTCATACGTTCTCGCCTGAAAAAAAGGCCATTTATGTCGATGACTATCAAATGGGGCCTTATTTGCTTGATCCGTTTTTCAAAGCCTGTAGCCGCCATATTGATACCGGTTTGTATCGCATTAGCGACATAGCACCCGACCGCTTTTATCAAAGTGAATATTATCGTTCCTATTACAACCAGACGGGCCTTTCTGACGAAATTTGCTACGCCTTTTATCTCGATAAAGGTGTGGCGGTGGTTATTTCGATGATGCGTTCTGGCGAAAGCCCACGATTTTCAGCAAGGGAATTCAGGCTTTTGGGAAATGTTGTTTCTCTCGTCGTCAGTATGGCTCAACGCCATTGGCGTGATCTGCCTGAAAAATTCGCTACCAACCCGGCAAACGATCAACAGCCAGACAACTATTCACTCATCGAGAAGACAGTCAGCGACATGTTCAGCAAGCGCCTGACGCCTCGGGAAAACCAGGTGGTGGCGCAAGTTCTTGAGGGGCATTCCTCGGACTCGATTGCCAGGGACCTTGGCATATCTGTCGGCACAGTGCGCATTCATCGCCGTAATGTTTATGCAAAACTGCAAATATCCTCGCAGCAGGAATTGTTTGCGATCTTCTTTAAAAAAATTACCAACAATCAGTAAATCAGGGAGATTTTACCTCATGTCAGATAACACCAAAGCAACAGGCCGGCTGGCTGGAAAAATGGCTGTCATCACCGGCGGTGCCGCTGGAATGGGTAAAACCACGGCACTGGCCTTCGCCCAGGAAGGCGCCGACGTTGTCATACTGGACATTCAGAAGGAAGCAGGCGAGGAAACGGCTGGTTTGGTGAGAGAATATGGTCGAAGGGCCGAATTTATCGAAACCGATGTCTCCGACGCTGCCCAAGTCGATGCGGCTTTCGACCAAATTGCCAAGAGCGTCGGTGCCTATGACATTCTTTTCAATCACGCCGGTACCATTACCGTCAAACCGCTGCACGAATCGACCGAAGCTGATTATGACAGGCTGATGGATATCAATGTGCGTTCAGCCTTTCTGGTTTGCCGTCGCGCGGTAAAGGAAATGAGCGACAATGGCGGTGGCGCAATCGTTATTACCGGGTCGATCGCCTCTGAACTGGGATACGCGCTGGAATCCCTGTACTGCATGACCAAGGGCGCTGTCCTGCAACTGGCGCGCACCATTTCCGTTGAATACCGCGATCAGGGTATTCGCTGTAACGCCGTCTGTCCGGGTTTTGTCAAAACCGCCCATGGCCTGCGCGAAATCAGTGAGCTTGATGCTGCCGGTCAGGAATGGGAAGAAGGTGCACTGGCCGAGGCTCAGGGCCGAATCTGCGAACCCGAAGAAGTCGCTGCTGCAGTCGTCTTCCTGGCTTCCGATGAGGCCAGCTTTATTACAGGCAACGCGCTTTATGTCGACAACGGATGGTATGCCAAAGGCTAATGTCCTGCACCAGTAATTCAAATCATGAATTACTGGTATCAGCAGACCACGTATATATTGAATCTCGTGTGATTCAGGTTCTGAATTTATGAAGTGAAACGCCTGCTTTTAGAGATAAGCAGGCGACCTTATGGTGCAGGTGTTCAATCGAAGAGGTTTAACGACGACACGAAGCGCCGATGACCTGTTTGTAAAGACCGCCCTTGGTCTTTTCCAACAGGTTGACCCATAGCACCTGGGAGCCTGACAGAATGGTCCAGACTTCCGCCGTCATCGGTGGGCAGGCCATGCGCACGATGTGGAATTGCTCGACACGGGTGCGAGATTTGATCATCTCGATCTGGCCCCGATCGGGAACCAGCACATCCATCACCACCTGGCCCTTGTCGTCAATGGCGACATTGGTGGCGATCCATTCTTCATTGGGCGGATTGGTTTTGGAGTAACTTTTCATCCATTTTGCCGCCTCGCTCGCCTGCTTTTCATCTTCACCGCAAGCCACAAGGGCGAAACTTAAGGCAAGGGCAAGGGCGACCTGGACAAGGGTCCTTACTTTTTGGAAATTGGTCAGGCGCATTGGGCAGACTCCATTTATAGGAAAAGCCGTCCTGAAATGAACCTACCGAATAAAGGTTTCCACCTGATTAATGAAGATCAGCCGTTGAAATGGACCGTGCCGCGCCCGGAAATGTCATATCCGCCCATCTCATGGGCGTGCATGGAAAACCCGTCAAGGCGGGTCAGGGTGATCAGTTTCTGAAATGGCGCTTCAAAATAATCGCGGCGGCGGATCAGGATATCGAAGCGCTCCTGACACAGCGGTATGAAATCAAGACCGTACTGACGGGCCACCGCAGCCAAACCCAGACCGGCATCCGCCTTGCGCCCCTTGATGGCCAGGCCAAGCTCGGTTTCATTCTTGGCCGGGGCGTCATTAATATTAAGATCCCACGCGTCGAACCCGGCCTCGTTAATCAGGTGCTCGAACAGCACCCGGCTACCGGCGTCCGGCTGGCGGACAACGATACTGGCCTTCTTTTCTGCCAAGTCGGCAAAGCCCGAAATTTTTTTGGGATTGCCGGGGGCAAGGATCAGCCCCTGCCCGCGAGAAGCCCACTCGACCAGCACCAGATCACCGGGCGGCTTGCTGTCATAGGCATCGAACAGGGCCTGAACATTGTACTGTCCGGTCTTGCTGTCCAGCACATGCATGGCGCAGGCCAGAACCTCCCCGGCGACAAACTTTTTAAGGCCGCTTAAACTGCCGCCGCCCATCAGGGCAAGACCGCAGTTGGATTCAAGCAGGGCCCAGTCGAGCAAGGGATCATGGGAGCCGGCAATCACCGGCGGCGGGGCGGGGCGCACCCGTTCGTCAGTCCCTAAGGATTCCAGGTCGCCGGTCAGCCAGCGGTCAATCAGGTGCTTGGGGAACAGCCATTTTCCGCTGGCCCGGGTGCAGGGTATCTGCTTTTTGCGCACCAGATCATAGACCTTGCGCTCCTTGATGCGCAGGTACTGGGCAACTTCATGGGTGTTCATCAATTCGGACAGCGGCGTATTCCTGTTTGTCATCAATCGAATCAGTTCTTACTTAAACATCATAAAACACAATAGACTTGCTTAAAATCCCTATGCGGAGAGAGAGAAACATGGACAAGCCGACAATTGCCGGACGCAAACCTGTCAAAGTCGAACTGGAAGCGGGTGAAACCTATCACTGGTGCCGGTGCGGTAAATCGAACAACCAGCCGTTTTGCGATGGCTCTCATCGGGGTTCCAGCTTCACGCCTCTTGGTTTTGATGCAGAGGAAACCGGCACCGCCCACTTGTGCATGTGCAAGCACACGCAAAACCCGCCCTATTGCGATGGCAGCCACGCCCGCCTGCCCGAAGGCGATACCGATGCCCCCGCGACAACGGCGAACACGATTGTCGCAACCCCTGAAGAACCGACCCTGAAAGCCATCCACGATCTGGCCCGTGATGGCCTTGAGAAAGTCGGTCACCATGGCGAGATGGGCTCCATGGGCGTGCCCCGCCCAGAACTGCCCGACTGGAATGACATCCAGATCCTGCCTGCCCAATTCGCCCGCAAACCACTGATGGATGATGTTGAAGTGGGAAGCGAACTGGTGATTGGCCCGAACGCCAAAAAACCGCTCATCCTGAAGATACCGCTTTTTGTTTCCGACATGAGCTTCGGGGCCTTGTCAGAGGAAGCAAAAATCGCCCTGGCAAGCGGCGCCGAACTTGCCGGAAGCGGCATCTGTTCAGGTGAAGGCGGCATGTTGCCCGAAGAACAAGCCGCCAACAGTCGTTATTTTTACGAACTCGCCTCGGCCAAATTCGGTTACGACGAAGACCTGCTAACCCGTGTCCAGGCCTTTCACTTCAAGGGCGGACAAGGGGCCAAGACGGGCACCGGCGGGCACCTGCCCGGGGCCAAGGTGATAGGCAAAATTGCAGAAGTGCGTCGCTTGCCTGAAAAAACTCCGGCCATTTCCCCGCCCACCTTCGCCGACCTTGCCAGCGTCAAAGACTTTGCCAAATTTTCCGACCGGGTCCGTGAAATCACCGGCGGTATACCCATCGGTTACAAGATTTCAGCCAATCATATTGAAGACGACATCGCCTTCGCCATCAAGGCGGGTGCCGATTACATCATCCTTGATGGCCGGGGCGGCGGCACCGGGGCGGCACCGCTGATTTTCCGCGATCATATTTCTGTGCCGACGATCCCCGCCCTGGCCCGGGCGCGGCAGCATCTGGACAAATTAAAACGACCGGACGTCACCTTGATTATCACCGGCGGCCTGCGCACCGCCCCTGATTTCATCAAGGCCATGGCCCTGGGCGCGGACGGGGTAGCGCTGGCGAATTCAGCCATGCAGGCGATTGGTTGTGTGGGCGCGCGCATGTGCAACACCAACAACTGCCCGGCCGGGGTCGCCACCCAAAAACCGGAACTCCGGGCCCGCCTTGATGTTCAGGTATCAGCCGAAAGGCTGGCCAGGTTCATGGGGGCGTCCGTTGATTTAATGAAGGTCATGGCTCGCGCCTGCGGCCACGATCACTTAAAGCAATTCAATGAACAGGACATCACCACCTGGAGCAAACAGATGGCCGACCTGTCCGGGGTGAAGTTCGGTGGCGTTGGTTAATACCACACACAAGTTGTGGGCGACATTTGAATAGCCTGTGATTAAATTACCCGTTAGGTTCTGCTACGCACTTTTATTGTTTCCTGGGAATGACTTCTAGATGATTGATCCGCTTGGCCGTCACATTTCATATCTTCGGGTATCGGTAACAGACCGATGCGACTTCCGCTGCACCTATTGCATGGCCGAAGACATGACCTTCCTGCCTAAAAACGATGTACTCAGCCTTGAAGAGCTGGACCGGTTGTGCAGCGCTTTCGTCGCCAAGGGGGTCCGCAAAATTCGCCTGACCGGTGGCGAACCACTGGTCAGGCGCGGCGTCACCAACCTGATCAGGTCCCTGGGCAGACACCTGAACGGCGGCGGCCTGGACGAGTTGACACTGACGACAAATGGCAGCCAGCTTGAAAAACACGCAGATGAGCTGTTCGACTGCGGAGTCCGACGCCTGAACGTCTCCATCGATACGCTCGATAGCGATAAATTCACGGACATCACCCGCGGCGGCAAACTGGCCCAGGTGAAGGCCGGATTAGCCGCAGCCAGCCGCGCCGGACTGACCATCAAGATCAACACGGTGGCCCTTAAAGACTTCAACGAAGACCAGTTCTCGGGTCTGCTTGGCTGGTGTGGCGAGCAGGGTTACGACATCACCTTTATTGAAACCATGCCATTGGGCGATATCGGCGGCGACCGCACGACCCAGTATCTGCCGGTCACCGAAGTTCGCCAAATTCTTGAAAAAGACTGGACCTTAAGCGATTGCGATCACAACACCGGCGGCCCGTCACGTTACGCGGATGTCGCCGAAACCGGAAAGCGGGCCGGTTTTATCTCGCCGCTAAGTCATAATTTTTGCGCCACCTGCAACCGGGTGCGGGTGACCTGCACCGGCAAACTGTTTATGTGCCTGGGGCAAGACGAAAACGCCGACCTGCGCGCGCCCTTAAGGTCCAGTGAAGGCGACGAGGCCCTGAACGCGGCCATCGAGGAAGCCATCGGCCGCAAACCAAAAGCCCACGAGTTCATCATTGAGCCCGGCAACGGCGGCCCTGCCCTTTCACGCCACATGAGCATGACCGGCGGTTGATTGAAGCCGCTCCATGGTTATACTCCTGTCATGGTTAAGAAAATCGCCTTTACCGCCGCCCGCCAGCCGCGCGCCCAGGAAGCCCTGAAACGGCTGAAGGCGAAGTATGCACACGTCCCGGCAAGCAAGGCCGATGTCATTGTTGCCCTTGGCGGTGACGGCTTTATGTTACGAACCCTTCACCGCTACATGAACCAGGGGGTGCCGATTTATGGCATGAACCGGGGTTCTGTTGGTTTTCTGCTCAACAATTACTCCGAAAAAGCCCTGAAAAGCCGCATCAACAAAGCCGACGCCATGGCCGTTCAGCCGCTGATGATGAAAGCGACAGACACCCGCGGCAAAAAACATACGGTGATCGCCATCAACGAAGTCTCACTGCTGCGGCAAACCCGGCTGGCCGCCAAGATTAACATCCAGGTCGATGGCATTGAACGGATGGCGGGGATGATTTGCGACGGCATCCTGCTCGCCACCCCGGCTGGTAGTACCGCCTATAACCTTTCGGCCCAGGGTCCGATTATCCCGCTGGGCGCTGGGCTTTTGGCGCTAACGCCGATCTGCGCCTTCAGGCCGCGCAATTGGGGCGGCGCCCTGCTGCCCCAGGACGCAACCGTGACTTTTGAAATCCTCGATCCGGAAAAACGAAAAGTCAGCGCCGTCGCCGACTATACGGAAATCCGCAGGGTCGCCAGCGTTACCGTCATGGAAGACCGCACAAGAACCGTCACCATGCTGCACGACCGCGATCACAATTTCGAAGAACGCATCCTCAAAGAACAGTTCCAGCCCTAGAGCCTTTATAAGTTTTCGACGATGTAGGTTAGTCCGATCACGCCAAGGAACAGGATGAGCAGCAGGATCAGCGCGCCCCTGACCATCAGTTCGCCAAAGGTGGCGTTGCGGCGTTTGCTCCCTTTTCGGGATTTCTTCTTGGCCTCGCGACCGTATTTTTTGGGGTTCTGCCGCCATTCCTTACCCTTGCGGCGTTCCGGGCCGGTATATTGTTCCCTGGTTTTGCGGAGCACCTTGACCTTGTTGAAGATAACCAGCGAATGGCTTTCGCCGGTTTCTTCATCGTAACGTTCCTCGATCACCTCGATGGCGGAAAAGAACCCCTCCTGCAAAAGCTGTTCGGCCCGGGTGATGGCCCGGGCCTTGTTATCGACCACGGAATCGACTTCCCACTTGCCTTTTTTCAGGCTGAGAACTTCAAAAGAGGAAACCAGGGCCATATCGGGTTTTATCCACTCGTTTTGTTTTGATCGACACCGATAGCCTGGGTGATCGAGGAAAATCCATCGGCTTTGACAAGGCTGGCCAGTTCACGCTTGATTGCCTGAACCCGCCCCGGGCCATGATAAACCATCGCCGAATAAAACTGAACCAGACTCGCACCGGCCCTGATTTTTGCGTAGGCGTCGGCGCCGCTGCTAATACCGCCAACACCGATCAGAGGAATTTTCCCGCCTGTCAATTTATACATGTCCGCAAGCACCCGGGTCGATGGTTCCAACAAGGGCCTGCCGCTTAATCCACCGCTCTGGCTGGCGTTTTCGTGCTTAAGGTATTGCGGGCGTTCGATTGTCGTGTTGGTGGCGATTAAGCCATCGATGCCTGTGGCCAGGGCGACGTCGGCGATATCGGATTTGTCCTCATCGGTCAGGTCGGGGGCGATTTTCAAAAGCAAAGGCGGTGGGTTTTCACTGACCGCCCGGGCCCGTGCTTCCAGCACCGCTTCGAGCAGCGCCTGCAGCGGTTCCCGGCCCTGCAGGGCGCGCAAGCCCGGGGTGTTGGGGGAGGAGACATTGACGACAAGATAGTCGGCAAAGGCGGCGAGCCGGGAAATGCCCTGCGCGTAATCGGCATTGGCATCGGCGCTGTCCTTGTTTTTACCCAGATTGACGCCAAGAATTCCGCTCCGTGAACGTTTCTCAAGGCGGCTTGCGACGATATCGAGGCCGTCATTGTTGAAGCCCATGCGGTTGATCACCGCCTCGTCGGCAGGCAGACGAAACAGCCTTGGCCGTGGATTGCCCGGTTGCGGCCGGGGTGTCACCGAACCGATCTCAACGAAACCGAAGCCCTGACCCAGCATGGCGTCGATAACCTCCGCGTTTTTATCAAAACCGGCGGCCAGGCCGACCGGATTTACGAAGTCCCGTCCCCACAAGGTTTGTCTCAGGACCGGATCCTCGAACGAGGGCCGGGCCGGAACCAGACCGGCGCTCAGGGCCTTGATAGCAAGACCGTGCGCGTTTTCGGGATCAAGCAGCCTGATAAAAGGCCAGGCGAGACGATACAGATCAACCATCGTCAGGACGCCCCGGGACGCCAAGGCGGGATGCCTTCAGGGAAGACGTGCAGTCCATCATCGCCCAGCGGCAGTTCGCGGGCGCTGATCACCTTGCTGACATCAAGGCCGCCATACAGATGGGGAAACAGTTGCCCACCGCGTGAGGACTCCCACTTCAAAGCAGGCCCAAGACGGTCGGCATCGACGGCGATCAGCAGCAAATCTGTGACGCCATTGCGGTGAAGTCCGGCGCTTTCGGCTACTTGTTCGGCGGTCGAAAAATGCATGAAGCCGTCGGCCAGATCGTCGCCGCTACCGACGTACTGACCCGCCCCTTGAGCGGCCTGCCAGTCGTGGCGCTTGCACATGTGAAATATCAACTGTTCGGACATGTGCCGACATTACCAGCTTAGAAACAGACGTCATAGAAAAAGGCCGGAAAAAAGCGTATACTGTCGGGTGAACTTAAGAAAGATCGGGAGGCGACAATGTTCAACCCTGTTGAATTTTCGCTCAAGATCCAGCAAGTCGCGATGGACAGCGCCGCCGCCTCGGCCAGAATGATGGCGGCCAATTACCTGCGCTTCGTCGAACAGCAAAGCCAGCTTCTTCAACACAACCTTTCGGGCCGTCGGGACGATGACGAGCCAACCCACAAGAAGTCCCATAAAAGCCAGGCCCGAAGGTCCGATAAGAAAATCAAAAAAGGCAAAAAATCACCCTGTTCAGGCCCTGATTTGCTCGATCATTACGGCAAAAGAACCCACGACGTCGACGTCGAACACATATAGCCCTAAAAGCGGTCGACCCTGAACGATTTTGGGTCGAGGGCGGGTGTGCGCCCACCGACAAGATCGGTGATGCTTTGAGCGGTAATGACGCTCCCCATGAGGCCTGCGTGAGAATGGCCGAAGGCGAAAAAGGCTTGTGCGAAATGGGGCGAGGCGCTAATCACCGGCAGGCTGTCGGGCAGTGAGGGTCGCGTCCCCATCCATTCGCTGTAACCTTCGGTGTTGGCGCTCGGGAACAGCCGTTTCAGATGTTTTAGCAGGACCCCTGCCCGCTTGTAATTGGGCGGCGCGTCAAGGCTGGCGAATTCGGCCGTACCGGCGGCGCGAAGGCCCATCTCCAAACTGGTCATGGCGAACTTGTTTTCAGCCGACATCACAGACTGCGGGACTCGCAAGCCCGGATCGGGAAGGGTCACGTGATAGCCCCGCTCACCGACCAGCGGCACCGGAGAGCCAAGCCGCTTGCTGAATTTTGCCGACAACGCCCCTGCGGCAACAATCAGTATATCCAGATCGAGATTATCGCCATCACAGATCAGGCGGATCGGCCCGTCCGCGCCCATTTCAATGTCGCGGACTTCACGCTTCAGCAAAGTCCCGCCGAGACGGGTAAATTCAGCGGCCATGGTCTCGACGACGCCCACGGGGCTTGTCACCTGACCGTCATCGGGCCTGAAGACACCGCGCACGCAGCCTTTTGAAATACCAGGGGCCATGTCCTGAACCTGACCGGCGTCCAGGAATTCAAGGCGCGCCCCGTGCCCCTGAATAATCTCAAAGTCACCGGCGGATTTAGCAAACTTCTTTTCGGACTCGTAGACAAATAAAAGCCCGTTGGGTTTGACCATTTCGCCCGCGCCGATGGAAGAAAAGAACGCCTGAAAATCACGCACGCAATCTTTATGCAATGCCCAAAGAGAAATGCCGGAGGCGGTGCTGCGGGCCGGTGATCCGGCAAGCATAAAGCGCAGGAACCAGGGCGTCAGCGCCAGCATATCGCGCCAGCGGATCGAAAGCGGGCCAAGCGGATCAAGCAACCAGCCCGGCACCTCCCAGGCGATTCCGGGCATGGACATGGGTACGCAATGGGAGGCCGAAAGGATCGCCGCATTGCCGAAAGAGCAGCCCTGACCCGGCGCGTCCTTGTCGACCACGCAGACTTCGTGACCATCGCGCAACAAATGAACAGCGCACGCCATACCAACAACACCGGCGCCGATAATGGTCACTTTGCGGGCAGCTTCACCGTTTGTGTTCATGGCGCAAGAATCCCTGAAAAATCCAAAACTGATTGGCGCATGTTCGGCAGCGAAAATCCAATCTTTTTGGCTCGACAAAACATGTTAAGCTCTCTGGATTGAATTTTCAGGAGTTATTTAAACCATGTTTCGTTTCATTTCCCTCGCCCTCGCCGTGATAATTTTACAGCTTGCCACCTCGCAGGCCCAGGCCATCGACCTGAACCCGCTTTCGGCCATAAAAAATGCCGTCGAGGCCGCCGTTGAAGACCGCAGTTCCAGCGATATTGCCAAGGATTTTGAGTTAAAGACCAAGATTACCGCCAAGATCGTCGATAAAATGGGCACCGACGTTTTCTCGCTTAACACCGATGTATACGAGCAGGACGTGATGCTGACCGGGGCTGTCGAAAACAAGCGCCTTAAGGCAATGGCGGCAAGCTTTGCCAAGTCCATCAAGGGGGTCAAGAAACTCTATAACGAAGTCATCGTCATCAAGGGTATTGATCAGGACAAGGGCGCGGCTGAAAACTTTATCGATGATGCGGTGATTGAGGGGAAAATCAACGCCCTGCTGCTTGACGCCAAGGGCGTCAACGTCACCAACTTCCGCTGGCGGGCCGTCGGTGGCCAGGTCTTCCTGTTCGGGCGGGCTTTTTCAAAGGCTGAATCCAGTAAGGCGACAGGCGTCGTCAAGGGCATCAAGAATGTCGTTTCGGTAACAAGCCGGGTCAAGATCGCCCCTAAATAAACTGTTTTAAAAAACCGACCCCATTTGCGGGGCCGGCGAGTTTTAACAGGGAGGGAGAAACGGATCGGGAGCGACTCAAAGGGGCGGTTGAGCGGGTGGGGGGTAAGCTCCCGATCCATAACTTGAGATCAGTGTACGCCCCTTGCCTTGAAGGCGTCCCATCACGCCTGATCAACAAAATGTGAGTGACTATTTGTTGACTTCCAGTTTGCCCCGGTAACGGTATACAAAATAGCGCTTATCCCGGGTCCACAGGCAATTGCTGGAGGTTGGGGTAATTTCAAAATAACCACCACGCCTGACCATCCGGTAGTCCTGCGTACAGCCCCAATAGGTAATGGCGAAGCCTTCCGCGGTCGCCCGGATCGGGCCCAAGTTATCGCGACTGACGGTGACCTTGTCGCGACTGCGCTCGAAACACTGACCCAGACGCTGGTGGCGGCAACCTTGCTCGCGACTGTCGATCACCTTGACGTGGTCAATTTGCCCGTTTGACACCATAAAACCGTCATCATCGAGCATCAGGCAGCCGTCATCGGGCGGGATTTGGGAATGGGCGAACTCGCATGAAAACCAGTTGCCCTCCACATCCATCACCGTACTGGTCGCAGCATCCGCTTCACCGGCGGGGACAAACATCAGCAATGACAGGATGAAAATAAAACCACGCATGGGGAACCTTATCATGTTGTCAACAAATCTTCCCAGCCCAGATGGCGGTGTGTGATCCGGGCGCTGGCCCCGGACGGGCGGGCGAGACAGAGCGCCGCAAGGTGATCCGGCGAAGGTTGAAACAGCTCAAAGCCCCAGCAGTCAGGATTGTCCTGGCCGTTAAGGAACGAGATTGCGGGGGCTTCCAGATCAAAAGAGAAACCGTCCAGCGGTTCGAGCAACCCCTTGCCGATGGCTTTGATATAGGATTCTTTCAGGGTCCAGAACGAAAAGAAAACTTTCTGTTGCTGCTGCGCAGGGGCGTCACTTAAACAAGCCCTTTCGGTTGCTGCGAATTTTCTTTCAGCAATAGCCTTAAAATCGTTGGAGCGCGCCATCCATTCCACATCCACCCCGATGGCATCATCTTTGCTCACCGCACACGCCACCATTCCACTGGCGTGGGACAGATTGAAACGCAGGCCGTTTGCCTCCACATCCGGGGCCGGTTCCGGGCGCCCATGGGGGCCTGTAACAAAATGCCAATCGGCCGCCTCAACGGTGCTGAAATGGGCAAGCATTCGGCGTGTCAGAATATGGGCCGCCAGATATTCCCGATGATTCCGGGGATCCGTGATGCGTTCACTCCGGGCATTTTCGGGCTTCGACAAAACCGGGCGCAGCCGTTCAATCATAGCATCATCGGTCTGGCTTACCGGCAGTGTCCAGACGTGTGCCTGTTGGCGCTTAAGGTTCGTCAAATTCCATCACCTTTATTTAATTTTCACTCCATCTTAAACTCATCTAAAGTCTGTATCCAACAAGTGACAAAGATTGATATTAATCAAACGTCAACGATTCTTTATGCGTTATATTTCAATTGAATAAACTGATCAGATGGCCCACATCTTGTCATAGCCCTTATGACGAGACACATAATTCCACGGATTAAAATGAAACTTCCCTCTCTCAATCTTTATCGGCATTTCCTTGATGGAATCCCGGTCTATCTTGCCCGTCACTACTGGTGGGCCTATTTGTGGCCGGCTGCCGTGTGGTTTTTCGATCATCAACCGATCATCAATGCCATCCTGTTTGGCCAGTACGGAAAATTGATGCGCGCGACCATGGCCAGGTTGAAAAACGCCGACCATCAAAACTCCCTGCAATTAACGTGCGTTTACGGTGAGTTGACGCCGAAACTGATCGAAACCGTGAGCCCTGCCTCCCTGCATATCACCGACGCTGCGCTTGTTCAGCTTGATCTGGCGAAAAGCAAGGCGCCCACGGAAGGTGCCTTGCTTGCAACGCGCATGAATGCCGAGCAACTGGCCTACAAGGATGACTGCTTTACAACGGTGGTGCTGTTTTTCCTGCTCCACGAAATGCCCGAAGAGGCCCGCATCAATGTGCTTTCTGAATGTATGCGGGTGATTCCGGTGGGCGGGGCGCTGCTGGTTACCGAATATGCGCCGCTGCCGACAAAACACTGGCTTTATCGCTTTGCACCAAGTCGCTGGTTGACCACCCGGCTGGAGCCGTTTTTGGAGGGTTTCTGGCACGACGATATTGCCGAACGGTTAAATACCCATGGCAAGGGCCTGGGCAAGAAGGTGCGTATCGAATCCGATGAGCGCATATTCTCAAACTTCTATCGGGTCACCGAATTCAAGGTTCAGTCCCTGACAGAATAATTCGACCAAAAATTCCTAAACGGGCTCTTTTATTATTCAATACCATCTTTTATGCTGTTTTCTGACGCTCTTGTAAGCTGGCGTTCAGAAAAGCATCGTAAGATCGAACAACTTTTTTAGGTTCTTCGACGTTTCAAGTGGATTTGAATATATCTCCGAGCGGAGCTGCGATCAAGTAGATCATGATGATGAAGGTCTCTGTGTTGCGATAGCCTCTGGCTCGTGCCCTGGCGGCCTGGAACAGTCCGTTCATTGCTTCC
>JABJHA010000012.1 GCA_018662005.1 Rhodospirillaceae bacterium
CAATGAATTTTGCACCACTATGCTTGGCTTTTTGAAGGAAGACGTTCCCAAAAACTGGGGCGGTTTATGCGACGATGTATCAGATAATTTCCGCATCATATCGCCCAAGGGGTTTCGGGTTCTGACGTGAACGGGGTATAACTAAAAATTCCCGTGGATAACCTGTGGATGGTAATGCGCTGCGAAAAAATGCAGCCTCAATAATGGAAGAAAACTAACTATATCTTGTGTTTATTTTGTAAAAAGCTGGCCAGTTTAGTATGATTTTCAGAATCAGGCGGATTCGCAGGAACACGATGTCAAATGCAGGTGTATTTGTTCGATATTCCCTACAGTAACCCATCCGCTGGAGCCAAATTTTCATGAAGACGGTGCTTGCAGCGGCAATCCTTCTTTCCATCGTGCCCTGGGATTTTACGGGCATGACAACGGTTTCTGCCGAAGCCGCAACGGATGTCGTTTGCGTTGACCGGGATAAATTTATTGAGCGCCTGAAACGGACCTACGGCGAACGCCAGGTCTCAAGGGGCATTAATTTCAATGGTGTCATGGTTGAAGTCTTCGCGTCCCGGGAAGGGCATTTCACCATCCTGGCGACCCGGCCCGATGGCGTCAGTTGCCTGATCGCCAGCGGTGATGACTGGCAGGACATACCTCTCTTGAAAGCCGAGATCGGCATTTAATCTTTAACTTTTCCGTAGCCGCCACCACCGGGCGTTTCAATTACGAATACATCACCTATCTCGGCCTCCACTTGGCCGGTTTCCTTCAAAGCAACCTCGCCGCCCTGTGCTCGCTCAAGCCGGTTCACACCGCAAGCGCCAGCTTCGCCGCCAGCCATGCCATAGGGCGGAATACGTCGATGACCCGACAGGATTGCGGCCGTCATCGGTTCAAGGAAACGCAGTCGCCGAATAGTTCCGTCGCCACCCCGGTGGGCACCCTTGCCACCACTGTCCTTGCGAATGGTGAAATCTTCCAACAGCACAGGGAAACGCCATTCCAGTATTTCCGGATCGGTCAGGCGCGAATTTGTCATGTGGGTATGAACCGCGTCGGTGCCATCAAAATCAGGCCCCGCCCCAGCGCCCCCGCAAATGGTTTCGTAATACTGATGGCGGTCGTTGCCGAAAGTCAGGTTATTCATGGTTCCTTGCGCTGCGGCCATAACACCCAACGCCCCGTACAAGGTGTCGACGACGGCCTGACTGGTTTCCACATTACCGGCGACGACGGCCGCAGGATAACTGGGTTTAAGCATACAACCGTCAGGGACGATCAACTCGATGGGTTTCAGACAGCCCTCGTTCATGGGAATGTCATCGTCAACCAGGGTCCGGAAAACATATAGAACGGCGGCCCGGGTGACAGCCAGCGGGGCGTTGAAATTGGTCATCTGCTGGGCTGACGTTCCGCTAAAATCAACGCACGCACTACGGCCTTTATTATCGATGGAAATAGCCACCTTGATTTCAGCGCCGCTATCCATTTCATAAGTAAAGGAGCCGTCTTTCATGACATCAAGAACCCGGCGCACGGATTCTTCGGCATTATCCTGAACATGGCCCATATAGGCCTGGACGACGTCCAAACCAAAGTGCCCGACCATGCGCCCAAGTTCACTGACGCCTTTTTCATTGGCCGCGACCTGGGCCATCAGGTCGGCGATATTCTGATCGGGGTTACGGGCCGGATAAGGACCTGAACCCAAAAGATCACGCATTTCCTGTTCCCGGAAACGGCCTTGATCGACCAAAAGAAAGTTGTCGATAAGGACGCCTTCTTCTTCGACGCTGGTGCTATCGGGTGGCATGGAGCCGGGCGTCACACCACCGATATCGGCATGATGGCCACGCGAGGCGACATAGAACAGGACTTCCTCGCCGTTATCGTCGAACATCGGCGTCACCAAGGTGACATCGGGCAGGTGAGTGCCGCCGTTGTAGGGTGCATTGAGCACACAAACATCCCCGGCCTTCATTTCAGCACCGCGCTCACGGATCACCGTTGCCACACTTTCTCCCATAGAGCCCAGATGAACCGGCATGTGCGGTGCGTTGGCGACGAGGCCGCCACCTTTATCAAAAAGTGCGCACGAAAAATCCAGTCGCTCTTTGATATTGACCGAATAGGCCGTATTGGCCAGAACCGCGCCCATCTGTTCGGCGATTGACATAAACAGGTTGTTGAAAATTTCCAACATCACCGGGTCGGCACCCTCGCCCTCGCCAAGACCGGTGCCGATGGCATGGGCTGATTTGCGCGGCGTAACGCGACGCAGGATCAACTGACCCCGGGCTGCCGTTTCGGCGCTCCAGTCGGGTTCGACAATGGTCGTCCCGGTCTTCTCGATGATGATCGCGGGGCCATTGACCTGACTGCCCACTGACATGCTTTCGCGATCATAAACCGGTGCGGGATGGCTTTCCTGATCACTGACGAAAGCCGTCATTTCCAGTTGTGGCGGTGTGCTGGCTCTGGTTTGCTTATCTTCTGCCGCCTCGCTTGCTGCCGTCTCGGTGCTGCCGATGGCCTCAACGGAGAGGGTTTCAATTACCAGTGCGCGTCCCGGCATGACAAAACCAAAACGCTGCTTGTGAAGGGCTTCAAAGGCGGCGGCCATTTCCGCAGCACCCTGATAATCAACCATCAGGGCGGTGTCGGTGCCATCGTAACGAATATGGGCCTTGCGCACGACGCTTAAGCCATCACGGGCGACGCCCTGGCCTTCAATTTCCCGGACCGCTTCGGCTTCCAGATCGGCGAGAATTTGACTTTGACTGGCAAGACCTTCCTCACTTAGCGGTGTTTCAGCCGAACGCTCGCGCATCGCCCGCATTTCGGCAAGCCCCATGCCATAGGCGGACAGCACCCCGGCCAGCGGATGAACGAACACCGTGCTCATACCAAGGGCGTCAGCAACCAGACAGGCATGCTGACCACCGGCCCCGCCAAAGCAATTCAGGGCGTATTCGGTGATGTCATAACCACGTTGCACCGAAATCTGCTTGATGGCGTTGGCCATATTCTCAATGGCGATCATCAGGAAACCTTCGGCGACCTGTTTGGGTGTTCGCTTGTCGCCAGTCTTTGTTTCAATTTCAGCAGCCAGTGCGGCGAAGGCTTCAATGACGGCGTCCAGGTCGAGCGCTTCGTTGGCCTCCGGGCCAAATACATGGGGGAAAAACTTCGGCTGAATTTTCCCTAACATGACATTGCAGTCGGTAACGGCCAGCGGTCCGCCGCGCCGGTAACTGGCAGGTCCGGGCACCGCACCCGCGCTGTCAGGGCCAACCCGGTAGCGGGCCCCGTCAAAATGCAAAATGGAGCCACCACCGGCGGCAACCGTATGGATGCTCATCATCGGGGCGCGCATCCGAATACCGGCAACCTGTGTTTCAAAAGCGCGCTCATAAGCGCCGTCAAAATGCGAGACATCCGTTGAGGTGCCGCCCATATCGAAACCGATGACCTTGCCAAACCCGGCCTCTGCCGCCGTTCGGACCATGCCGACGACACCGCCTGCGGGGCCTGACAGAATGCTGTCCTTGCCCTGAAACAGCCGGGCGTCGGTCAGGCCACCGTTGGATTGCATGAACATCAGTCGGGTATCGCCCAGATCGGCAGCGACTCTGTCAACATAGCGGCGCAGGATCGGCGACAGATAAGCATCGACGACGGTGGTATCGCCCCTGGAGACAAGCTTGATCAGCGGTGAAACCTGGTGAGAGACGGAAACCTGGCTAAAACCGATTGCGCGAGCCATGGCGGCGACCTTCTTTTCATGATCGGCAAACCGGTAGCCATGCATGAAAACGATGGCGACAGAGCGCAAGCCGTCATCGAAGGCGCGTTGCAGGTCAGCCTTCGCGGACTCCTCATCCAGTGGCATCAGCAGGTCACCGCTGGCACCCGTTCTTTCATCGACTTCGATAACCCGGGTGTAGAGCATTTCAGGAAGCTGAATATGGCGGTCGAACAGGCGCGGCCGGTTCTGATAACCAATCCGCAAGGCGTCCCTGAAGCCTTTTGTAATGACCAGAACCGTCGGCTCGCCCTTACGTTCAAGCAAGGCGTTGGTGGCCACCGTGGTTCCCATCTTGACCGCCTCGATAGCCGTGCCCGGAATCGGATCCCCGGTCTTCAGGCCCAGCAGATTGCGTATTCCCTCAAGCGCCGCGTCAGGATAGCGTTCGGGGTTTTCCGACAACAATTTATGGGAAAGGATCGCGCCCTCAGGCGTCCGCCCGACGACGTCCGTAAACGTGCCACCACGATCAATCCAGAACTGCCAGCGATCCTTCGACATTTAATTGATGCTGCTGACGGCGATGCGCTTGATGATGTAATCGCCGCCCCGGTTGGAGATGGCGATGCCCTGGAAGGGGTCGCTGAAACTGCGATCTGTGCTCGTCAGGACAACTTTACCGTCGATGGAAACGCTCATCATGGCGCTACTGTCGCGGCTCCACAGGATGGTATGGGATTTTTGATCTTCCAGCGGCACCAGGCTTGTCGCCTGTTTGACGACGCTGGAACCGCGCGCGGAAACCCTGTGCAAGGCCAGCGCCCCGCCCGGCGCATAGGACAACCGGTATCCGGAGTTGGTATCTGTGCCCTGAAACGGGCCAATATCAAAACGGCCCTGGGGCTGCCAGGAACTCAGCTCGAACTCGATGGCGAAGGCGTTGGCGATGGCGGCGATGCTGTGAATGGTCGCGACTTGTGGTTTAGCCGCGGCGCTTTGGGTCGGTTCGCTCTTGCTTTTCGTCGCCTGTTTCAGGACAGCCCCGAAGATGGCGATGGCCAAATCCTTGCTGCTGGCCTTCTTTTCCTGTTCCGGGGCTGCCGTTGCTCCGGGCGTGATGGCGCTGCGCAAACCCCAGTCTTTTTCAATCCAGAAACGCCCTTCGCTGACGTTCCACACAGGATTGCTGTTGAAGTCACCATCGCTGAAGTCATCGCTGAGGACCGAAACATTTTGAGGGGCGACATTCTGCGGAACCGCAAAACCACTGGTCAGGGCGCGCAGATCGCGCAGGAAAACCGGATCGGCGGCGCGTGATTTCTCGGCTTCGTCAATAAGGGCGTTGAGCTTATCGACAAGCTCTTTGGTTGTTCCGCCGCCGCCATCGGGATTGGACCACGTCGAATATTTCTGCTCGGCGGCGACCGGCAGACTTAAAAAGACAAAGGCGCTAAAGATAAGGATAAAACGCATGACGTAACCTAAAATGACCCCGGACAGTTGATGTTGGGAAGCCTAACACCTACCTTATTGGCTATGAAAGTCCTTATGTTAATGCTCTCGGTCGTGGTCGCCGCCCTCTCGCTGGTCTGGATAAAAACGTCCTTGGCCCATGGAAGCGGTGGCGACTGGCGCACGGCGAGCCGGGAATCAGCCGGTATTGCGCCTGATCCCGCCGAAACCCGAGAGGCTGTCGTTCAGGTCTACGCCGCCCGCGCCTGGAGCTGGCGCGGCTTTTTCGGCGTCCATACCTGGATTTCCGTCAAGCCCACGGATGCCTCAGCGTTCAATGTTTACGAAGTCATCGGCTGGCGCAGCTACCGGGGTTTGCCGGTGGTCTCAATTTCCAACCGCCCGGCTGATGGTCGCTGGTTCGGGGCGACTCCGCAACTGCTTGCCGATATCCGTGGGGCGGGTGTTGATGATGTCATTGAGCGCATCGACGCGGCGGCAAAAACTTACCCCTATCCCAATCAATACCGGGTTTGGCCAGGTCCCAATTCCAATACCTTTACCGCCTACGTCGCGCGCGCCATCCCTGAACTGAAACTGGACTTGCCGCCAACGGCCATTGGCAAGGATTATCTGACAGAAAGCGGCTTCCTTGCCCCTGCCCCCAGCGGCACCGGTTATCAGTTTTCCCTGTTTGGGCTACTGGGCGTTCTTGCCGGAACCGAGGAAGGGCTGGAAATAAATGTGCTGGGGCTGACCTTCGGCATTGACCCTGCCGACCTGGCCATCAAACTGCCAGCCATCGGCCGCGTTGCGCCTTAACTAAACCCCCAGATGCTGAACATGAATGTCGGGATTGGCCGCAAGTTCATCCGAACTGCCGCTGAAAACGGCCTTGCCCTTAACCAAAATCAGGCACTTGTCAGAGACCGATAAAAGCGCGTCGACGTCCTTATCGACAAGGATTGTGGCGATACCGGTTTCCTTGATACGACGAACCACCGCCCAGATTTCCTTGCGGATAAGCGGTGCCAGGCCCTCTGTCGCTTCGTCAAGCACCAGCAAGTCCGGGTTGGTCATCAGGGCCCGACCGATGGCAAGCATCTGCTGTTCGCCGCCCGAAAGATGATTACCCATATTGCTTAAGCGTTCGGCAAGGCGCGGGAATGTTTCAAGCACCCGCTCCAGAGTCCAGCCGGTGGAGCCGTCACGACCCGGTCTGGCAGTCATCAGCAGGTTTTCCTCGACACTCAGATTGGCGAAAATTTCCCTTCCCTCGGGCACCAGCCCCAATCCCTGACGAGCGATAACATGGGGGGCGCTGCTGGTGACCACGTTGCCAAACACCCGGACTTCACCTTTGCTGGCAGGGGTCAGGCCAAAGATCGAACGGATGGTCGTCGTCTTGCCCATGCCGTTGCGACCCATCAGGCTCAAACATTCGCCGCGGGCGACAGAAAAATCGACGCCGTGCAGAATATGACTGGCCCCGTAATGGGTGTGCAGGTCGCTGACTTCAAGAATCGGGGCGTCGGCTTTCATGGCGCTTCCTCCTCTCCGGTTCCCAGATAGGCATCCTGAACCTGGCTGTTGGCGCGAATTTCCGAAGGGGTACCGGTAGCCAGAACCTTGCCGTTAACCATCACCGTCAGCACATCGGCAACGGCGAACACCGCGTCCATATCGTGCTCAATCAGAATAACCGTATGCTCCTCGGCCAGTCGCTTGATCAACGCCACCACTTGTCGGGATTCATCGGTTCCCATCCCGGCCAGCGGCTCATCAAGTAACAGCAGTTCGGGTTCTGTCGCCAACATCATGCCGATTTCAAGCTGGCGTTGTTCGCCGTAACTCATGGCCGAAGCAACCGTGTCTATACGCTCCGTCAAACCACACAGGTCAAGGGCCCGTTCGGCCCGTGCCCTGACCTCATTGTAAGTCTTGGCGGCCTTAAAAAAGCGCATGGATGTGCTCATCCGCGACTGCGCCCCAAGCCAGCAATTTTGCAGGCAGGTGAAGTCAGGGAAAATATTTGTCTTCTGGTAACTGCGCCCGATGCCCAGTTGGGATATGGCAAAGGCCTTCTTTGGCGTCAGGTCGTGTTCCTTGAAGGTGATGGCGCCGCCCGTTGGCGGCAAATCACCGGACAGCAAGTTGATCAACGTCGTTTTTCCCGCCCCGTTGGGGCCGATGATGGCGTGCACCTTTGCCACCTCAAAATCGATGCTGACATCATCAACGGCGACCAGGCCACCAAAGCTTTTTGTTAAAGCGCGGGTTGAAAGGAGCGGCTGGCTCATGGCGCGTCCCCCTTGCTGCGTCGCAACTGGGCGACCAGGCCGGCGATGCCGTTAGGCAGGAACAGCACCACGGCAATGACGAAAGCGCCCATCAACAACAACCAGTGATCGCTCCACAGTTCCTGGAAGTAATCCTGCAGGAAGCCCATAGCGAAAGCCCCCAGCACCGGCCCGTACAGGGTTCCCATACCACCCAGGATGACGATCATCATGGCAATCCCTGATTCATGCCAACCCAGATGGGCCGGGCTCATGATGCCGCCGTGACTGGCCTCAAGAAACCCCGCGAAACCGGCAAGCGTTCCGGCAATGACAAAGCTGACCAATTTGTATTTGCGGGTGTTGAAGCCAAGCGCCAGGGTTCGCGCCTCGTTCGCCTGAATGCCCCTGATCACCTGGCCAAATGGCGCCTTGAGGATATTGGACAACAACAGATAGGAAATGACCAGACTGACCAGAACAAAATAATAAAACGTATTGTGATTGCTTAAGTCGAGAAGCTGGAAATCGCCAATGGCGACGCTCGGCTTGAAGAAGATAAAGATTCCGTCCGATCCGCCCAGGTCCTGATTTTCATTGAAGTAGTAGTAGAACATCTGGGCGAAAGCGAGGGTGATCATAATGAAATAAATGCCCGATGTCCTGACCGAAAACCAACCGATAACCAGCGCCGCAAGGGCCGTGCCCGCAAGGCAGAACGGCAAGGCGATCCAGATGCTGACCGGGCCGTATTCAGGGGTGAGGATAGCCAGCAGATAACCCGACAGTCCGAAAAAGGCGGCATGGCCGAAGCTGACAAGTCCGGTAAAGCCGATCAACAGATCCAGGCTCATGGCGAAGATACCCATGATCATCAGGCGGATGACCAGACCCTGATAGAATTCCTCGCCAATCAGCGGAAAAGCCGCAAGGGCGGCCAGTGCCATAAGCAGGAAAATCAGTAAGGGGCGCGAGTGGGTCATCTCAGGTGGCTCTGCCAAAAAGGCCCTGTGGCCGCCACAACAAAACCAGCGCCATCAGGGCGTAAATCACCATGGATGAAAATTCCGGCACCAGTACCTTACCAAAGGTATCGGCCAGGCCGACCAGCATGGCCCCGACGAAGGCACCCTTTACCGAACCAATGCCGCCAATGACGATAACAACGAATGAAATAATGAGAATGTAATTTCCCATGCCCGGATAAACCGAGCTGAGCGGCGCGTCGATCATGCCCGAAAATCCGGCCAGCGCCGCACCCAGACTGAACACAACGGCGAAAACACGACTGATGTTGATTCCCAGCGCCTGCGCCATTTCCCGATTGCTGGCCCCGGCCCTGATCATCATGCCCAGCTTGGTCTTGCCGATAACCACATACATACCGGCGGCGACAACCATACAAACCAACGAAACAAACAGCCTGTAGACCGGGTATTCCTGATTGCCCATGGGAATGGAACCGGACAGGACTTCCGGGATCGGCACGCTGTAGAAATCACTTCCCCACAGGATTTTCTGCATTTCATTGAGGATCAAAATCAGGCCGTAAGTCATCAACACCTGATAAAGGTGATCACGTTTGTAGAGGACGGAAATCGCCAGCCGTTCGATTGCGTATCCGAAAACAAACATGATCGGGATTCCGGCCATAATGGCGATCAACAACGAGTCCGTAATGCCGAACAGCCAGAAACAGATGTAGGCGCCGATCATATAAAACGCGCCGTGGGCAAGATTGATAATGCCCATGATGCCAAAAATCAGAGTCAGGCCACTGGCGACGAGAAAAAGGGTAAATCCGTACTGGACCCCGTTTAAAACCTGAATAAGAAAAGTGACAAAATCCATCGTATCAGCGTGTTCAGTTTATTAAGAAAAAAAGAACCCCGGGCCCAGTCATAACAGACCGCGCACCGGGGTTCGCCTGTTTTTTCAGGCAAGGTCCTTAGGTCATTTTGCAACCAGCTGCAGGATCTTCCAGAGCTTCAGCGGCAATGCCGAGAAGTTTCTGCTGACCATCAGCAACCTGACGCAGATAGATGTTCTGGATCGGGTTATGAGCCTTCGACATGGCCCACGGACCACGCGGACTGTCAGGCACCTTCGATGTTTCCATCACACTAATGACATCGGCTGTTGCTTCGACGTCGCCACCAACAGCGGCAGCAGCCTGCAACAGAAGCGATCCGGTGTCATAACCCTGAACCGAGAACACGTTCGGGCCGGAGCCGAAAGCGGCTTCGTAATCGGCACGGAACTTGTGATTTTCCCGGTTGTCCAGGTTTGAGGCATAGTGAAGGGTGGTCTTGATACCATCCGCTGCGGAACCGGCGGCTTTTTCCACGCCTTCGGTCAGGAAGCCCGGACCATAGAGCGGAATTTTGTCTTTAAGCCCTGCTGCTTCGTAGTCTTTCAGGAACTTGGTAGCGCCACCGCCAGAGAAGAAGGCAAACACGCAATCAGGCTTCAGGGCGGCGATTTCAGACAAATGGGCCTGGAATTCAACGTTCGGGAACGGCAGCAGAATATCCTTTACGGATTTGCCGCCCGTTGTCGCAAAACCGTCACGACCGGCAGCCATCATCTGGATACCGGCGCCGTATTTCCATGAAATGGTGACGCAGGTCTTATGACCTTCCTTGCCCATCAACACGCCGCCCGGATAGGCCGGCTGCCAGTTGGAGAACGAGGTGCGGAAGATGTTGGGCGCGCAAAGCGGGCCGGTCACGGCGTTGGAACCGGCATTGGGCACGATCATGATCGGTGTTTTGCGTTGACCCATAATTTTAGCCATGGCCGCGGCAATACCCGAATGAACGGGGCCGACCAGGAAATCCACTTTTTCCTTCAGGATCAGCTTGTTGGTGTTTTGTGGTGCTTTGGGAACCGACATTTCGCTATCGACGGCAACATAGTCAATGGGACGTCCGCCCATTCTGCCACCCGCCTGCTCGATACGCATTTTCATGGCGTTGGTGATCGAATTACCAAGCATCGCGTATGTACCCGAATAGGGAAGCAGAATACCAATCTTGATCGGGGCCGTCGCACCAATGGCAAAACGGCTTGGAATAAAGCTGCTCGCCGCTACCAGACCGGTTGTCGCCGCTGCGCCGGCAATAAAATTGCGCCTTGATTTGTTATTTTTACTCATCGTTTTAGTCTCCCTTTTTTATTCTCCCAGTGGGTTTACGGTAACTTTTATTGTCTTTTCAGAACCCCACGACATGAACCTGGGTAAAATCCTATGCGAAGCGGGGGTTGCTGTCACCTTTTCCGACGAATTATCGCCAAAAACCTTCCTTATCAATTTCGTGAAGCGCCGCCATTTCTTCAGCGCTGGGCGGCGGTGTTTCGATCATTTTCGGCGAAACTTTCAAATCCCAGCCGGTTTTTTCCTGAACTTCCTCGACGCTGTGGCCCTGGTGGAGCGAGGCCAAATGCATCTCGTTATCCGGTCCGTAGGGCCTGAGAATGGCTAAATCCGTAATGATTGCCGATGGACCGCCCTGAAGACCTGCGCGGTCTCTACTGTCGCCGCCATCCAAATAACCCGGCGAGGTCACGTAATCGACCTTTTCGACCAGGCGGCGTTCTTCATGGTTGATAATAACCAGTAATCGCTTCGACATGGCTGCAATATCCGCTGCACCGCCAGAGCCCGGTAATTTGATCTTTGGATTGTTATAATCACCGATGTAGGACGTGTTCACATTGCCGAAGCGATCAACTTCCGCCCCGCCAATAAACCCGGCGTCGACCCGGCCACGCGTAAGCTGGCTCATCACCGGGATCAAGCCGGTGGTCCAGGCGGCGTTCAACTGGTTGGGCGGATCACCCATGGTATAGAGCATATCGGTAGCAGGGGCGTAGCGGGCAACGCCGCACTCAAACAGGCCGACGGCGTCCGGCGCATGGGTCAACCGCGCGACTCCGTAAGCGGTGATCGGCAGGCGCATACCGACAAAAACCAGCTCACCATCCTGAATTTCGCGGGCTGAAGCGATAATCATCAGTTCCTGAATGGAATAATCAGTCATTCCTTACCCCGCCGCGTAGTTTGTTGGAGCGGCCAGGTTTGAACCGGTGATGCGCAGGTCTTCCAGTTGGGAGCCCAGTTTTTGACAGTACGCGGCGTGATCTTCAACCCCGAAAATCCATTCCTGCAGCCACTTATCGAAGCCTTCAACAGTTCGGCTTTCGGCGTGATAGTCGCCAAAAAACGTATTATCGCGCTTCCAGCAACCGGTTTGCGGTGACGGATGGGAAGCGGCAGGCACATGGCACACGGCGCTAACCAGATAACCCGGCACCAGAACCCTGCTGGGGTCAGAAGCAATGACGGCGGGTTCGACAATTTCATTGGCCAGCACGATGACGTTTTCGGCAGCCAGGGCGGCTTCCTGAACGACCCCCCGGCTTCCCCAATGATGGTTATTGCCAAACACATCGGCGCGCTGAACCACGATAATGGCAACATCGGGCACCAACGGCGGCACCAGAATGATCGGTTCCTTGTCCTCAGAAAACGGGTTCTCAGTGATCATCATATCTGGATTTGATTTGCTGATGTCGGATCCCAAAATCGAACGCATGGGTGCGTAGGGCATACCGTAAGCCCCGGCCATCAAGGCCATGGCGATGGAAAAGTTTGAATGATCGTGCAGTTTGACCGTCGCTGTGTCGCTGGCCTCGAAGGCCCGTCGATAGTTATGACCCAGGCCACCCGAAACATTGCCGACCCAGGCTCCGGTCACCTCGTTACAGCATCCCGCACCGATCAGCATGTCCGTAGAAGCGTCTGAAATCGGTGCGATGACGTTTAAGCCCTTGATCCCCTGACGGATAATCTCGTGGGTTGCGGCAAACGGCACATCAGGTTCCAAAACCGCGCCCAGAACCACCGAACTGTCCGCGACAACAAAGCGGGCGATGGCATCTTTCAGGGGAAGGATTTTTTCCTTCATGAACGCAACTTGAAGCGCTGAATTTTGCCGGTCGCCGTTTTCGGCAGGTCTTCAACAAAATTAAACCAGCGCGGATATTTATATTTGGCAAGCCCCTCTTTGCAGTGTGCCAGTAATTCGGCGGACAAGGCGTCACCGGCGTCACCGGCGTCGTTGAGCACAACAAAGGCTTCCGGCTTGATCAGATTATCCGCATCAGCGCGACCGACCACGGCACTTTCCAGAACCTTGGGATGTTCGATCAATTTGGCCTCGATCTCGAAGGGCGAACACCAGATGCCACCGACTTTCAGCATGTCATCATTGCGACCGCAGTAGTGATAGTAGCCGTCTTCATCAAGAATGTACGTGTCACCCGTATCAAGCCATCCATCGACCATGGTCTCAGCGGATTTTTCCGGGTTGTTCCAGTAGTACTTGGCTGTCGAGCCACCGCGAATGATCAAACGGCCACTGTCGCCAACCGGTACATCTTCCCGGTTCTCATCAATAATTCTGGCCTCATAGCCGGGCACGACCCGGCCACTGGTTCCCGGATTGTAATCATCAAGAATGTTTGAGATAAAAATATGCAAAATCTCGGTCGAACCGATACCATCAAGAATGACAGTGCCGGTTTTTTCCTGCCAGCGGCGGAAAATATCGGCGGGCAAAGCCTCCCCGGCCGAGACACAGGCCCTGAGCGAGGACAAGTCCCTATCCTCTGTTTCAAGCGCCCTTAATTGCGCCGCGTACAAAGTCGGGACGCCATAATAAACCGTCGGTTTGAATTTTTCGATGACGTCGAAGGTACTGTCAGGTGTTGGCGGACCAGGTAGCAGAACCGTCGACGCGCCAAGCCACAGCGGGAATGTCATGCCATTGCCGAGACCGTAAGCAAAGAACAGTTTGGCCGCCGAGAAGCAAACATCATCTTCTTTCAGGCCCAGCATATTGGCGGCGTAGTGCTCGCTGGTTTCAACCATGTCCCTGTGCGCATGGACAGCCCCCTTGGGGGTGCCGGTGGTGCCTGATGAATAGAGCCAGAAACAATCATCATCAGCGCTGGCCGGTGCCGCCTCCAAAGCGTCCGAAGCATCCGCCATCAGTTCGGTTAATGCGTCCGTCAAAAAAGCCTGACCCGGCTTGCGCGATGCATTTTCCAGCGCCGGTTCGACCTCAGCGGCAAATTCCGGCGAATAGAGGAGCCCAACGCAACCGGAATCCTCGATCATGAACTGATAGTCCTTGGCCTTAAGCAGGGTGTTAATGGGAACCGGAACAATCCCTGCCTTAATAGCGCCCCAAAACCCGTAGAAGAATTCCGGGCAGTCCTTGACCATCATCAGCATCCGCTCACCCTTGCCAAGGCCAAGTCCCAACAAGGCGTTGCCGGCCCGATTGACGTTTTCGGCCAGGGCCGCGTAGGTGACCGTGTCACCTGCGGCGCTGCGGATCATAATTTTATCGGCGCGGCCTTCTTCAAGATGCCGGTCGATAAAGGACGGCGCCACATTGAACGTCGGCGCATACGTTATCGTCGCCGGTGTCGTTGATTTATCTATGGAGACTGTATGATCACGCATGTTGATGCTCCTTAGTTAAAGCGGACGTATTCGAAATCTCCCGGTTGACCGTTGATGCCCTTGGCAGGCGGGGCGATCCAGGGAGCGTACTTGCCGGGCTCGGTGACGGCCTTCATCAAGGATGTAACGTATTCCCGATCAGCATCGGTTGGCAGCCACTGATCGTGCTGGTGGTCCCAATCGGCTTCGGTAATGATGCGCCCGTCCGGCGTCGCCTTGACCGTGGCAAACGACCCAATGCCGCGATGGAAAGCGCGGCTGGGCAGGGTAATTTTAAAATCGATACCGGCCCCGGCAATAATCTTGTTCCACTTGTCAACACCGCGCTGGCAGTCATGGATATAATCATCGCGCAAACGCTCGTTGACCGCCGTCAGGGCGTTTTGATCTGTGAAAATGATCCCCTCGCCCCTGACTTCGGCAACCTGATAAGGATTGTCACCCAGCAAATGGTCGTCGTCGATCTTGGTTTCCTGGTAACGACCCTTAAGGCCCATGGTGTAGTAGTTGGCGGCGTTGGTGGAAATTTCCTGCCCGAACAGATCGACCGATACGCTGAAATGGAAATTGACGTATTTCTGAATCGTCTCAAGGTCGATGCCGCCATGTTTCCTGACGTCGTCGGTCTTGTTTTCGGTCATTAACTGGCAGGCCCGGGCGATAACCCGGCCGACGCCGGTTTCGCCGACAAACATATGATGGGCTTCTTCGGTCAACATAAAACGACAGGTTCTTGATAGGGGGTCAAAACCGGATTCCGCCAATGAGGCGAGTTGATACTTGCCGTCCCGGTCGGTGAAGTAGGTGAACATGAAGAACGACAGCCAATCGGGCGTCTTCTCGTTAAAGGCTTCAAGAATGCGCGGTTTGTCGGGATCACCGGAATGACGCTCCAACATGGCTTCCGCTTCCTCGCGACCATCGCGGCCAAAGTGGGCGTGCAGCAGGTAAACCATGGCCCACAGGTGACGGCCTTCTTCGACGTTGACCTGAAACAGGTTGCGCAGGTCATAAAGAGACGGACAGGTCAGGCCCAGATAGCGTTGCTGTTCGACCGAGGCCGGTTCCGTATCACCTTGCGTGACAATCAGGCGGCGCAGTTCAGAACGGTATTCGCCGGGAATTTCCTGCCAGGCCGCCTCCCCCTTGTGAGCGCCAAAGTTGATCAGGCGGCCTTCCTCAGGCGGCGCAAGGAAGATACCCCAACGGTATTCAGGCATTTTGACATGCCCGTAATTGGCCCAGCCGCCGGGCTCCACACTGATCGCCGTGCGCAGGAAGACATCCATGTTCTGGCTTCCCTCAGGACCCAATTCGGCCCACCACTGCTGGTAACCCGGTTGCCATTTCTCCAACGCCCGTTGCAGGCGGCGGTCATCATTCAGGTTGACGTTGTTCGGGATCTTTTCCTGATAATCAATACTCATCAATTTACTCTTTCAGCCTTGCTATACGCGCTTGTTGTCGTAGGACGCCTTCAACCCGGTTCCAAAACGCTTCAACGCGCCTTCTTCTCCTACCGCGTTTGGACGTTGGAATATCCAGTTCTGCCAGGCGCTCAAACGCCCAAAAATTTTCGTCTCAAGGGTTTCAGGACCGGCAAAACGCAGGCTTGCCTCCATACCGGTCAGGCAGTCAGGCGAGAAACTGGCCCGCTCTTCAATGGCGATGCGGACCTCGTCCTGCCAGTCGATATCGTCGGGGATAAACGTCACCAGACCTATCTCGTCAGCCGCCTCGGCGTCCAGATCGTTACCGCTTTCTGCACGCGCTGCGGCTAGCGCTTCCGCCTCGCCAAGGAAGCGGGTTTCAAGGCGGGTCAGGCCGTTGCACATGGGAAGGGGACCAAAGTTCATCGATCCCGGACGCACCGTTGCGGGTGCCCGGTTGTCGCCTTCAAAAACACCATCGAGCATAAAACTGCGATCGGCGACCAACAACAATTCCAGCAGGGTTCCGCTAAAGCAGCTTCCCGGCTCAACCAGTGAAATAAGACTGCGCGAAGTCACGTCAATGCGTTTGAACACCCGCTTCATATACAGCGTGATTTCACGAACCAGCCAGTCGTCTGCATGATCCAGAAGCGCCTTGTCGGCGGCATCAACCAGATCGGCCTCGCCACTGGTGGTGAAAACCCAGGTGCCGATTTCGGCCTCGTTGGTGCGCAAGTGCAGGATCGCGTCATCGAGTTCACGGGCCAACGCCAGTGGCCAGAATTCAACACCTTGAGCGTGAATGCCTTGCAGGTCCGAAGGGGGCGCAACCGGTGGCGCCGACACATTGATCATGGCAACCTGATCGTCCCGAATAATTTGAATGCTGACATTGTCATAGGTGATGGCGTCTGCATCGATCTTGCGGTTCGGGGCTGTCAGTTCAATGCCCTTGGCGTCTTCGGGACGATCCGATTTTTCAGCAAATTCCAGGGCCCGCTTGCGGGTCGTTTCCTCAAGGCTTGAGCGCGGGACGATTTCATCGACCAGCTTCCACTGAACCGAGCGCTTGCCCTTGATGCCTTCGGTCAGGGTGCAGAAGAAATCCGCATGATCCCGGCGCACCATGCGTTTATCGACAACCCGGGTCAGGCCGCCGGTTCCCGGCAACACCGCCAGCAACGGGACCTCGGGCAGGGAAACCGCGCTTGAACCGTCATCAATGAGAATAATATGATCCGCCGCCAGCGCCAGCTCGTAGCCGCCACCCGCCGCCGTCCCATTAATGGAGCAGATATAGCTTTGAGCGGAATTTTCCGTCGCGTCTTCGATGCCGTTGCGGGTTTCATTGGTAAATTTGCAAAAGTTGACTTTTTCGGCGTGGCTGGAGCTGCCTAGCATGGTGATATTGGCACCGGAGCAAAAAACCCGGTCCTTTGCCGACGTGATCACAACACAGCGCACTTCCGGGTGCTCAAACCGCAAACGCTGAACAGCGTCATACAGTTCAATGTCGACGCCCAGATCGTAAGAATTGAGTTTCAGTTTATAATCGGGTTTAAGGCCACAGTCTTCATCCACATCCATGGTAAGGGTCGCCACGGGGCCGTCGAAAGACAATTTCCAGTGCTTGTACATATCGGGATGGGTGGTGAAATCGATCATTGTCGTTTATGGCTCTTTCTGCAGTGATATTTTTGGAATAAAGCCGTAAGGCTCAAATAGGTACCAAATTTCCTATTTACATTTTGATTTAGCCCCTCCATCCTGTCAAGGACGTTTAGAGCGTGGTCGGAGGAGAAAAATGTCCACAGAGGCAGACCAAAATAATACCGCAGCTCACTATAGTATTCGCGGTGCCCGGGCGGCAGATATTGATGCGGTTACCGGCATCGACGCCAGCATCACAAATTTGAGCAAACCCGACTACTGGGCCGACATGTTTGCCCGCTATGGAGACCGCGAAAACCGGTTTTTCCTGATCGCCGAAGATGAAAACGCGAACCTCATCGGCTTTATTATCGGCGAGGTTCGGACCTGGGAATTCGGCTCCCAACCCAGTGGCTGGGTCTTCGCCATTGGGGTTGATCCGGCGACCCGCCTTAATAAAGTCGGCACCACCCTTTTCGGGGCAATCTGTGACTGCCTAACCAAGGCCGGTGTTGATACGGTCCGCACCATGTTGGCCCGTGACGATGAACTGAACATGACATTTTTCAGGTCCCAAGGCATGATGGGCGGGCCGTTCATCCAGTTGGAAATGCCGCTCGGCGATGGCGGGGGGACTTAAAGCCAATGCGATTGCAAAAAGCAACCCAATGCGCCCTGTTCGCTGTGCTTGAGCTGGCAAAAGATCCCGGGCATCAGATTTCCGCAGCCGACATTGCCGACAAATTCGGCATATCGGCCAACCATCTGGCCAAGGTGATGCGGGATCTTGCCCGGGCGCGTCTGGTAGAGTCCATGCGCGGCGCCGGGGGCGGCTACCGCTTCAGCGGCAACGCCAAGCGGGTCACCCTTTATGACATCGTCAACCTGTTTGAAGATATCGATACCCATGATGCAGGGTTCCCGCAAACCGGCGAGGAAGCCGACATCGGCCTCGCCCTGAACAGGGTGATGACAGAAATCGAGGAAATCGCCGTTTCCACCCTGAAATCGATCACCCTGACGACCCTGTTGAAGCAAATGGAACGGCCGTCCCTATAAGATTGACATACCTGACAGTTCTATTCTGTCGGCTGCTTCCGGGTTAGTATCTTTTCTTCGCAGAAAAAGATCGGCTGACAACGGATGAAATTACTGCTCGCCGCCGCCAATGAAGGCAATGCCAACGCCCAGAACGCGCTGGGTGATATCTTCGTCGGCACTGAACTGCAGGAAAGAGACGTCACCGAAGCCATCAAATGGTACGGGCTTGCCGCTGAACAGGGTCACCTTGAAGCGCAATATTCTCTGGCCCGCATCTTAGCCCACGATCCACAGGTTCTGGACGAGCAGGTGGCGTTGAAGTGGTTCCGTCAGGCAGCCGAGCAAGGCCACGCAGGTGCTCAGTACAGACTGGCCCAAATGCATGAAACCGCAAAGGATTTGCCCAAAGATTTTGAAGAGGCGATCAACTGGTATCGACTTTCGGCCAATCAGGGAAACGTTCAGGCCCAATACAAAACAGCCCTGATGTTGCGTCAGGGCCTTGGTGTCCAGCAAGACCTTGCCGAGGCAGCCGATTACTTTTATTTATCCGCCGAGCAGGGAAATGCCGAGGCCCGCTACCATCTGGGCCTGATGTTTTATGAAGGATCAGGGGTTAGCCAGGATTTTGAACGAGCAGCCCATTATTACTTGCTGGCGGCGCGTCAGGATCATGCCGGCGCGCAGTACAATCTCGCCCAGATGCACAGGCAGGGCGAAGGTGGCTTGCGACCAAATAGGGAAATGCGCAAATGGTACGAACTGGCCGCCCGGAAAGGGCTGGTTCAGGCGCAATTCAATCTTGGTATGATTTGTTACATGGAAGACCCGCAAGACGCGGCATCAGCCTTCATGTGGTGGGTCATCGCGGCTTCAGGGGGCGATGCAGTGGCCGCCAAAAACCTGGGCCTGCTGAAAAACGACATAAGCCCGGAAGATCGCGCCCGAGGCATGGAACGGGCTTCCGGATGGGTGGAAAAGTTTGGTGGCCACAGCGCGTTGGATGAATTTTCTAACCGCTTAGACTAGGCCAGTAAAATTCATCAATGGTTTCCTTTTGGGGTTCCTCGACGGGCGCACACGGCGTCTCGCCTTCACGCAATTCCCAAACCTGATTGAGTAAATCCTTGAGCGCCGCTTTATGTTCCTTGAGCTCGCGGGCCTGCTCCACCGTTTCACGTTGCAGGGACGTTTTCTGTTTTTTAAGGACCGCATTCTGTTCTTGCAGGGACATCCCCGTATCGTCGAAATGCTGGGCGACAATATCTTCAAATGACAGTCCCTGACGCAATAACAGTCGTTTCGCCGACTGAAAAGCAGCCAACGCCTCACCGGATTTGTCGGAGTTGGTCAGCGCCAATACCTTGCAGAGCTTGTCGAGTTCAGATTCGTTAAAGTTCAATGGATGTCCTCCTTATCAGGTCGCCACTGCTTTGCGACCAGCCTCAAACGCCTGCTCATTCAGGGCCACCAGTTCCGGCTTGCGGGTTTTGAAGCGGACCACCATCTGCTCCTGCAAATGCCTGGCTTCAAAGGGAAGATGGTCGGCGACCGCCCCCAGCATGACAGTGTTGCCAAGGCGCATATCGCCCAGGCTTTTGGCGATTTCGCCGGCATCGAAATCATGAACCTGGCAATTGGATTTGCGGATTTCACCAATAGGATCGTCCGGATAATCGAAAATACCAACCGACACAATGGGCGGCGTGATGCGCATGGTGTTGACCAGTGCGACGCCGCCGGGGCGAAGCTGGGCGATGGCCCGCATGGCCTCCGCCGGTTCAAAGCCAAGCAGGATATCGGCCTCGCCCGAGGGAATGGAAGGCGACATCACCTGTTCGCCGAAACGAACGTGGGAAGTGACCACACCGCCACGTTGCGACATCCCGGAAACCTCCGTCTTTTTGGTGTCAAAACCCAAGGAAATCGCCGTCTGGGCGAGAATTTCGGCGGCCGTCATGACGCCCTGTCCGCCGACCCCGCAGACCAGAATGTTGATGATGTCATTTCGATTGCCGGTCATGACATAGTACCCACTATCATAAAAGGACAATGGCGTCGGGCGCGCAGGTTTGCTGGCACAGGTCGCAGCCGGTACAGGCGGCGGTGTCAATCTGGACCCAGGCCTTGTCGACCGGGCGACCGGATTTGGACGTTTCAGTAGCCCGGCGGGTGACGCTGATGGCCGGGCAACCGAGCATCAGGCAGTTGGCGCAACCGGTGCACTTATCCTCGATAACCTTGAACGCCGGTTGACGCTCGAAGCGGTCAATCAGCACGCACGGCTGGTTGGTGATGATCACCGATGTTTCAGGTATGGCAATTTCCTGTTTTATCAGTTTGTACAGCGACGGCATTTCGTAGGGGTCGACCGTATGGATGCGCTTTGGATTGACTCCCAGCGCCTCGCACAATTTGCTGAAATCAACCTTGGGGGCGGCCTGGCCGTGAATGTCCTGGCCGGTGCCGGCGTGATTCTGGCCGCCGGTCATGCCGGTTGTCGAATTGTCGAGCAGCAGCACCGTCACGTTGCCCTGATTGTAATTCATCTCAAGCAAGCCCTGCATACCCATGTGCAGGAAGGTGGAATCACCGATCACCGACACAATGGCCTTGTTTTTGTCGGCCTCGACCCTGCCCAAATCCATGCCCAGGGCCATGCCCATGGAGGCCCCCATGGAGATGCAGGTATCCAGGGCCCGCCACGGGTGTCCGGCGCCCAGCGTGTAACAGCCGATATCCCCGACGATCGTCGCCTTCTTGGTTAGTTTGGACAGGCAATAATAAGGCGGCAGATGCGGACAGCCGACGCACATGGTTGGCGGGCGCGGGAAAACGCCTGGGTCTTCTCGCGTCTGCTGTGGTTGTTGGCCGCTTTGCAGGATGTCGACGCCTTTGCTTATGACATCGGGCTGCAACTCGCCGCAACGGGGCAGAATGTCCTTGCCATGGCAGTCTATGCCAGCCGCCTTCAAGGCGTTTTCGACCAGCGGTTCGGTTTCCTCGATAACCACCAGCTTTTCCACGGACGCGGCGAAGGCGCGGATTTTCTCCATGGGCAGGGGATGCGAGAAGCCGAGTTTGAGAACCGGGGCGTCGCCAAATACTTCGCGCACATGCATGAAGGCGGGCCCGGAAGCGACAAAGCCGAAGCGCCTGTCATCGCCCTCGATAACCCGGTTCCACGATGTTTGTTCACTGAATTCGCTCAGTTGATCATCGCGCGCGAATTGGAACTTCTGGCGTTCCTTGGCGTGAGCTGGGACCATCACCCAATGGGCCGGGTCACGCTCGAAAGCCGCGCCGTCGTGCTCTACACGTTCGCCCAGTTGGACCAGTCCCTTGACATGGCAGATGCGGGTCGTCATGCGCACGATCACCGGGGTGATGAATTGTTCCGACACATCGAAGGCGTCCTTGATTATGTCGTGGGCTTCCTGGCTGTCGGAAGGCTCGAAAATCGGCAGGTGGGCGAAACGGCCCCAGTAGCGGGTATCCTGCTCGTTTTGGGATGATGAAAAACCCACATCGTCGGCCACTGCGATCACCAGTCCGCCGCCGACACCGGCCAGGGTCAACGACAT
Organism: Rhodospirillaceae bacterium; assembly: GCA_018662005.1. Classification (NCBI taxonomy): domain Bacteria; kingdom Pseudomonadati; phylum Pseudomonadota; class Alphaproteobacteria; order Rhodospirillales; family Rhodospirillaceae; species Rhodospirillaceae bacterium. The sequence continues at coordinate 21,723 of JABJHA010000012.1, forward strand.
CAGGGCGTCGGCGGCGACGTTGACGCCGACATGCTTCATGGCGCAAAAGGCGCGGGAACCGGCGATGGAAGCGCCGATGGCGACCTCCAGCGAGGTCTTTTCGTTGACCGACCAGTGGCTGTGAATATCGTCGTAGGTAGCCAGATTTTCCAAAATCTCCGTCGAGGGCGTTCCCGGATAAGCGCAACCTACCCTGGCCCCGGCTTCCCAGACGCCGCGGGCGACGGCCTCGTTTCCCGACATCAGGACTTTTTGATCAGAAAGCGAATCGGGCATGATTTATCATAATTTCTCTAGAATTAAGGCAATTCCCTGGCCGACGCCAATGCACATGGTGCACAGGCCGTAGCGGTGATCATTTCGCTGCATTTCATAGGTTGCGCTCATCACCAGTCGGGCACCGCTCATACCCAGCGGATGACCAAGGGCAATAGCGCCGCCGTTGGGATTAACGTGGGCTGCGTCATCAGGCAATCCCAGATCACGGCAAACGGCAAGGGCTTGCGCGGCGAAGGCTTCATTTAATTCGATGACGCCCATGTCTGCGAACTTAAGGCCGCACTGGGCCAGTACCTTGCGAGTCGCCGGGGCCGGGCCCATGCCCATAATGCGCGGTTCAACCCCCGCACTGGCCATGCCGACGATCCGGGCCAGTGGTGTCAATTGATTGTCTGCAGCGGCTTTTTCCGAGGCGACAAGAAGTGCCCCGGCCCCGTCGTTGACGCCCGATGCATTACCCGCAGTGACCGTACCGCCATCCCGAAACGGCGTCCCCAGCTTGGCCAATTGCTCAAGTGTGGTATCACCGCGCGGATGTTCGTCTTCGCTGATCACAACAGGCTCGCCGCGCCGCTTAGGGATGCTGACGGGTATGATTTCACCGGCAAACACACCCGCAGCCTGGGCCGCCGCCGTCCGCTGTTGGGAGCGCAGGGCGAAGGCGTCCTGATCCTGGCGGCTGATGGCAAAATCGGCGGCAACATTTTCAGCAGTCTCAGGCATGGAATCCGTGCCGTACTGTTTGTCCATCAACTGGTTAACGAAACGCCAGCCGATTGTCGTGTCATAAATTTCCGCCTTACGGGAAAAAGCCGCGTCCGCCTTGGGCATCACCATCGGTGCCCGCGACATGCTTTCGACCCCACCGGCAATCATCAGGGCCGTCTCACCACTTTTGATGGCCCGCGCCGCCGTGCCGATGGCGTCCAGCCCTGATCCGCACAGCCGGTTGATGGTGGCGCCGGAAACTTCGGCAGGAAGACCCGACAGAAGCGACGCCATACGGGCGACGTTACGGTTGTCCTCGCCTGCCTGATTGGCGCAGCCCAGGATCACATCATCGACCTTATCCCAGTCAACGCCGGTATTTCTTTCCATCAGCGCGGTAATGGGGAGGGCGGCCAGATCATCAGTGCGCACCGACGACAAACCACCCGCGTAACGACCGATCGGGGTTCTGACCCCGTCACAGATAAAAGCTTCGTTCACCCTGTTCCTCCACTGCAAGCCGTCAATCAGGATGCCAGTGGCAAGGCTCCGATCTTGGCTAGCTTCTCATGCCGGAAAGCACCCCATATTGCCGCACCGATAGCACCGGCGTAAATAGAATCCTCATGGCTCAAAGCTTCAACGGAGACTTTCTGGCCTTCCATTTCCTCGTTCAGGGCGGCAAGCAAGCCGGTATCGAGCGCCAAACCGCCGGTCATCAGGACCGTACCTTCCTTCATTTTAATGGCCCGGAGCAACTTAACCAGCCGTCCCGCCATGGACAGGTGAATGCCTTTAAGAATATTTTGGGTCGAGACCTGACGCGAGACCATATTGATGACATCGGTTTCCGACAGAACCGCGCAGATTGAGGAGACTTTTTCCGGCGCGTCGGCAGCTTGCGAGAGGTCGCCGATTTCTTCCTGGGTGATGCCCAGATAACGGGCGATGTTTTCCAGAAACTGGCCGGAACCGGATGCACACTGCGAGGTCATACGGTAGTTCAGAACTTTGCCGCGCTCGTCAATAATAATGGCCCGACCGTGCAACGCCCCGACATCCAGAATGGCACCGGCGCGGGGTTCAAGATAGATGCCGCCGCGAGCGTGGGTGGTCATGGAATAGAAGTGGCCAGTGGTGAAATCAAGGCTTTCGGCTTCGCCTGTGGTCGCGATATAGGCGACATCTTCAAGCGCCGCCCCGGCTTCTTCAAGGGCATTATCGAAGGCTTCACGGGCCAGTCTGTGCGGGTCGCGCTGGCGGATTTTTTCGCATCGGCGGGAAAGCCATTTGATTTCGCCAGCACCACCATCCTGGACATCAAAAACGACCGCCTTAACGGCCCCTGTGCCAACATCGATTCCTGCGGTAATGGTCATGGTGCTAAATCTCCTTAATGAATGACGGCGCGACGGGCGAATTCCGCAGCCCCAAGCGCGCCTGTGTAAATGGAGGTCGGGTCAATATTAATGGTCACTTCGCCGTAGTTTTCATTGACCAGCTTCTTCAATTCCTTGACCGCAGCGCCGTTGTTGGCGACGCCACCTGTGAAGGTAAACTCCCCTTCGTTGATGCCGCCGGAACGGGAAATAATCGACATGGCGCGCAGAATGATAGCCCGGTGCAAACCGGCCAGAATGTCCTCGCGCTTCTCGCCAAGGGCCAGACGGTCCCGCAGTTCGGCCCCCGCAAACACCGTACAGGTTGAATTAATGCGCACGTTCTTGGTCGACTTCATGGCCATGGGCCCAAGTTCGTGCAGTCCCATATTCATTTCATCGGCGATGTAGCCAAGATAGCGGCCGCAACCGGCGGCACAGCGATCATTCATCTGAAAGTTTTCGACAATGCCCTCTGCGTCGACCTGAATGGCCTTGGTGTCCTGACCGCCGATATCCAGCACCGTGCGGGTATGCGGATACATCAAATGAGCACCCAGTCCGTGGCAGAGGATTTCAGAACGGATATGCTCTTTCGGAAACGGCAGTGTCACCCTACCGTATCCGGTGCCGACGACGTAGGTTTCCTCAAGTTCCACATCAAGCGCTTTTGAAAGGGCAGTCTGAGCCAACTCCTCATCAATTTGAAATTCCGGCGATCCCTCAAGAAGCCTGTGCAAACCGGCACGGAATTTCTCGCCGAGGCCACCCTGGGGGGGGCGGTTTTCAACATCGATGATGGATTTGTCATAAAGGTTGAGCAGCGTGTCGAAGCTGACGCCGCGTTTCTTTGCCACTTCCTCGCCCAATTTCATCACCCGCGAACCTGCTATATCCCGAAAGAAATCAGATTTTCGTTTGGCCTCGCGGGTAAACAGGGCCGGGCTTTCTTCCGCCAAACGGACGAACACTTCATCCAGCGCCTCTTTGATATCACTCGCGCCATCTTTTATATGTGAGGCGCAGGTGTCATGAAGATCCTGCAATTGCTCCATGAACTGTTCGCAGCGGATCGAGCGTTCCAAGTCGGCCATCAACACATCGATGCCTTCCAGTTCCGTCAATTCAGTGAGGCCCCGACGGAACAGCGTCAGCCTTGCCCCCAGTCGCGCTTCCTGCTTGGCGACGGCGGCAGCGGTTTCATAGTTGGAGCGGGAATTGGTGATGCCACGGCCCAGAATGTCGGCCCCTTCGTCCATTAACACCGCCTTGGTGGTGGTCGAGCCCAAATCAATTCCGATATAACATTTCATCGTTTTTGTCCTTTAAGCCGCCCGCGACGGAGAACCGCCAGCGCGCTTTTGATCGATCATCTGGAAATAACTTTCCAGCCGGTTCTTGACGTTGGCTGGCGAAAAATAGCGCGGGTCGACAAGATCCGTCTCGATGAAGGCGGCGGGCTTGCCGGTGCGGTTTTCAACCTCCCGCATCATCATCAACTGACCAGCCGAAAAACTGTTGCAGCTCTTGATCGAATTAATCAGGAAGCCGTCGGCCTGGTACTCTTCCATGGCCTGCTCGATCATGTCGACGCGCATGGGCAGGTTGCGATTGGTGTAGCAACCCAGGCAGTAGTCGGCCAAACTTTCCAGCGGGTTTGCCGGGTCGTGACGGAAGCCGTCATAATCGTAAACGCCGCCAACCTTGGTATAAGTGCTGGAAACCACCACAGCGCCTTCATCGTAGAACATCTTCCAGAACTCGCGGAAGCTGGTCCAGTTGGGCGGGCCTTCAACGACGAGACGGTATTTTTCTTCCTTCATTTCGCCTTCCGGCGTAATCGGGCCCTGACCATTGGCGATGCGTTGTTCGATTTCGCCGCGCAGAATTTTGTAATAATCAATAGCGTCCGTGGTGCCGCGGAAGGCGGTGAAGATGGGACCGACATAATAGACGCCGCCGAAATAGGCATCGATGGGGGAAGGTTTATTCTTGGCGCTTTCCAGTACCCAGACGAAATCATCTTCGGCCTTGGCCGAGTTCGCCAAATTCTCGCGCAGCCGGTCAATATCGAATTTAACGCCGCTGACTTCCTCGAACGTCGGAATCACATCTTCCTTCAACTGCTTGACCACGTAGTCACGCATATTCTTGGTGATGACGCCGTCACCTTCGTAAGGAACGTGCAGCATGGCGGTGCGACAACCGTACTGGTCGCGCAACAACTCGAACCATTTCAGGAACGTGAAACAACCCGTATAGGACAGCATCAGCAAGTCAGGCACCGGCATCGGTTTGCCGTTGGGCGCGATGGCGCCTTTGGCCATATTGCCGATGTCGGCTTTTACATAAGTGCAGACATCTTCGGAATGGCCCATCTTTTCGGCGTCCTGGATCATGCCTCCCGATTTCTTGCGCATACCGTTCTGAATAGCGTTGATTTCAGGCAGGTTGTTGAGCATGTCAAAGCACATGATCAGTTCGTTCAGGTTGCCCGGAACATAAGTCGAAGCGACTTTTTGCCCGGTCTCAGGCGCACTGGTCAGTTTTTCGTAATTGGCCGCGATCATCTCCTTCTGCTTCAGCATCGAGGATTCTTTGATCACGTCTTCTTGAATGTCTGCGGGGCTCATGATGCTTCACTCCATAGCTTGATGGTGTCGGCAAAAGTTCCGGCCTGTTCGCGAATCGGCTGCATCTGACCGGAATTTTCGGCGTACTTGAACGAAATGTAAGGGATCTCGGCGCGGCCCAGGGCGCCGGCCATCATCGGCCTGTCGAGCAAGGCCGGATCGCAGAAACTGGGGGCCGCAAAGATGACCCCTTCGGCCGCCTTGTTTCTGACCGCGTCAATCAGGAACCGGCCTTTTTCGGCTGCGTCGGGAACGTACTTGGCGGCGGTTTCGCCCGAATGCTTGATGAAGGCTTCTGACAAATTAACCAGTGGATCGCCATCGGTTGGCACGTCTTCGAGCAGCCATCTGGTCACCAGCATGTAGTCGTCATCGACGATATAACAGCCCGAAAGCTCAATCGATTTGATCAAGTTGAGCGGCGGTTGCTCACAAAACGAGCCTTGCAGGATAATGCGGCAATTATCGCGCATGGGTTTGTTTTCGGAAACCGCGGCGGCCAGATAATCGCTCATCAACTGCGAGTGTTCTTCAACAGGCAGAACCATACCGGCCCGCATCAGCAGGTAGACCTCCCACGACGGGGCCTTCCATGGTTCCTTGGCGCGGAAATCATAAACAGCATTCACCAACCGCCGGTTTTCGTTGTAAACGGCGATGGAGTCTCTGATTTGATCGTCGGTTATTTCACGACCGATGATGCCTTCCAGGCCTTCTTTCAACTCGCGCAGTTCATTGACGTAATAATCACCGCCAATGCCGCTTGTGAAATTTTGCGGGGTGTCGAAATAGCGCACGTACACATCGGGCATCATCAACTTCCACATGCCCGACAGGTTGCGAATAACATCGCAGATCGACGGGAACAACATGCCATCGACAAAATCCAGCCGCTTGGTTACCGCCAATTCAATGGTCGAACGGGGAATGCGGCAAATGTAGCTTTGGTAATAAGCATCACCGTGGATAACTTCCATGTTGTCGCCGCCACCAAGGATGCCCAGTGACAGAATGCCACCGGCGTGCATCAACTCACGCGGCACGTAAACCGGCATGTAGCCGACAACCTTGCGGGCAGGGTCGGCTTCTTTCCACTTGCGGGTGGCTGTGAAGTCGATGTCCTCGTAAAGTTCCTGACAATACTCAATGATGTCGCTGGTATTTTTCATGGCTTAACTGTGGCTCCACTGGGGACTGCGCTTTTCGACGAAAGCCTTGAGACCTTCGTGCGCATCGTCGCTTTTCATCAAACCTTCAAGATAAAGGGCTTCGACCCGGTCAAGATCGGCACTGACGGATTCGGCAAAATTCTGGCGGGCTGCGGTCAGCGCAAAGCGCAGGGTGCTGGCCGACAGTCCGGCCAAGTGCTCATCGAAATAGGCAAGTGCCGCAGTTTCCGGATCTTCGTCAGCCTTCAGGGCGATACCCAGACGGACCGCCTCGTCACCGGAAATACTGCGCCCTGACAGAAGCATGTCTTCGGCGGCTTGCTGACCGGCCAGGCGCGGCAACAAACAACTGGCCGCTGGCGCAAAGACCGCGAGCTTGACTTCCGGTTGGCCGAGACTGGCACCCGGGGCGACAAACATCATGTTACCGGCCATCGCCACTTCAAGGCCGCCACCAAGGCATTGACCACCAACCGCGACCATTATGGGGGCCGGGCAAACAAGCATTTTCTTGATCAGGGAATGCAGGGCCCGCAACATTTCTGCACATTGATCGGGCATATGTTCTTCAACGCTGGCCCCGAAGCTGAAATGCGGGCCTTCGTGATCAAGCAGTACAGCGTGGACGTCAGGGTTTTCGATGACATCGCTGATGGCTGTGTCCAGAGCCACGATCATTTCGGCGTCGATGATGTTGGCTTTGGCCCGGTTCAGGCGTAGGCGCAGCAGCCTGTCATCCTTTTCTCGCCAGACTTTGAGCGCGCCCTCAGTCATCCGAACCAGCCCCCGGCATCAGACTGTCGATCAGTTCAGGCGTCCACGGCACACCCTGGGCCAGTCCTTGACGCAGTTTGACGAAATCAATTTCACGTCCGGTTTCCTTTGTCCCTTCGTTGAAGGCACGGAATCCGGTGCGCGCCTCGTTCATCATGTTCAGGGCCAGCCAGGCGCGGGAGTTTTCCTTGTTGGCGTTCCAGGCGTTTAGCTTTGGTTTACGAAGTTCCTCAAGGCTTTTGGTCATGCATTCGGGGAATGTTTCAAGCAACTTGGCGCACAGGGCTTCGATTTCTGCATCGAGCAGGCTTAAATCCAGTTCACCTGACTTCATGAGTTCCTTGCCAGCCTTGAAATCATCGCCGGTTTTGAACTCGCCCAGAACGATGCGTCCGTATTCATCGACCATCTGGTTGGTGACGACCATGGGGTTGGCAACGAAGTCGCCATCGATTTTAAGAGATGGCACCACCTGCATGATGATGCCCAAGCGGTACGCCTTATGGGCGGAAAACGGTTCACACAACGTGCCCGACACCATCGCCTGCTCGCAGCCGATCATCAGCGGCAAGAAATCCGTCGCTCCGCCAATGGCCGCAGAACCATGTTTGGGTCCGGCTTGTCCGAAGTTGCACATGTCATGGGCAATAGAGAAATCACAAGCCATGCCGATTTCCTGGCCGCCGCCGATGCGCATCCCGTTGACCCGGCAAACAACCGGCTTGTCGCAGCCGAGAATAGCCGAGACGAAATCATTGAACAGGCGCATATATTGGCGATATTCCTGCGGGTTGCCTGCGTAGTATTCTGCATATTCCTTGGTGTTTCCGCCGGTGCAAAAAGCGCGGTCGCCGGTTCCGGTAAAGACCACGGCATTGACGGACCGATCAACGGAGGCGCGCCTGAAAGCAAGGATCGTCCCCTTAACCATATCGGTGGTGTAGGAATTGAACTGTTTTGGATTATCGAGTGTAATCCAAACGTTATACAAACCATCAACAACGCTGCCATTGGCCCGTTTGGCCGGGCGTTTGTCATAAAGAATGCCCTCAACCACGGTCTCCGCCTCGGGCACCAGATTGTGATCGTTGAGGGCTTCGGGTTTTGTATCGGCAATGATGGCGTCTGTGTCTGACATGGTAATAACTCGCTTTTTTCTAAGGCACCAGAATGGCGCGTCGCTTCATTTCATGGCTGTGAACGGCCTCGAAAACGGTGTTGATATCGGCCAAGGGATGTTGTTCGACAAACGGCAACACCTTGATTTTTCCATCGAGGACGAGATCGATTGCGCCCGGGTAAAGGTCAGGCGTACAGCCCCAGTTTCCCAGCGCCCGGGCGTGGAAAGCCATCAGGTTGGACAATCTGAGCTCGGATTTTTCCATGGTGAAGCCGACGACGCTTAACGTCGCGCCGTGCACCAAAAGCCCGTAGGCAGCTTGCTGACCGGCGGCGGAGCCGGAACATTCAAAGATGAACCATTCCGTTGAGCGCAATCCCTGTTCCTTGGCGAAAGCGCCAATGGCTTTCTTAAGATCGCGTCCGGAAATTTCTTTTGCGTTAAAGGTTTTAGCTGCACCGTAGGCAGATATTGCTTCCAGTTTTGCATCATCAACATCAATAGCGATAACCGTCGCACCCATGGCGGCAGCAACCTGAACCGCGTACCCGCCGACCCCGCCAATGCCGATGACGATAGCCAGATCACCCGCACCAATGCCCGACTGGATGGCTGCCTGATAGGGTGTGGTGACGGCGTCGGCGACGACCGAAAGATCAGCAAGCGCCATCCCTTGAGCCGCCATGCGCGTTTCATCGACTTCACAAAGACCGCGCGCCGGAACTGTAATGTGCGAGGCGAATCCGCCCTGTATGTCGTTTCCGGGCATTTGTTGAGAGCGGCAGATGGTGCCCTTACCGCGTTTACACAAATCGCAGGTTCCGCAAGGAATGACGGCGGAGATGATCACCGCCTTGTCCATCCAGTCTTCCGCGCCCGCGCCCGCAGCAACAACCCGGCCGCTGATTTCATGACCCAGCGCCAGGGGCAGTTCGTGGTTCAGGCGAACGCCGTCGTAAAGATAGCCCAAGTCCGTATGGCAGACGCCGCAGCCGGCGATTTCGATCAGGACATCGTCAGGGCCGGGGGGGGAGGCCTCGAACTGTTCCCTGATCAAAGGTTCACCGACTGCGGTCATCATCCAGCGATAGGCAGAAACGGTCATTAATTTAATAGCCCCCCTAAACTTGAGCAAAAAGAGCAGAAAACAGGAGATTTAAGCCTTAATCAGTAATTACGCACCGTAATACGTATTTATCATTGCGTCCATCCTTTTTTGCGGTTATTGCCTTAAGTGTTGTGGAAAACTGCTTTAGGATAATGTCCCATATGAAAAAGCCACAAAAATTTCCTTTCGACTTTACAGGTCAGGTCGCGCTCGTCACCGGGGCGACCAGAGGCATCGGCCGGGCTATTGCCGAAAGTCTTCTACAGTGCGGGGCCGATGTGCAGGGGCTGGACCTGGAAAGTGATCAGAACGCGCCCTTCCCCATTCATAACGTCGATATCGCCGATGCAAACGGCGTAAACGACGCCATCACCTCCCTGCCCCAAGCACCCGCGTTGTTGGTCAATAATGCAGGCATCACACGCGACCGCTCAATTGCTAAAATGAGCGCCGAGGAATGGCAACAGGTGATCGACATTAATCTGACCGGCGCGTTCAATGTGCTGAAAGTCTGCGCCCCGCTGATGGCGGCGGGCGGTTACGGGCGGATCGTCAACATCACCTCCATCAACGGATTGCGCGGTAAATTCGGTCAGGCTAATTACAGCGCCGCCAAAGCCGGGTTGATCGGCTTGACAAAAACCGCAGCCCGGGAATTTGGCCGCAAGGGCGTCACCATCAATGCCGTCGCCCCCGGCATGGTGATGACCGACATGGCCGAAAAATTACCGCCAGAGGTTCTCGAAAAGGCGCGCGCCGAAGGGGTCGTCGATAAACTGGCGACACCAGAGGATATCGCCTACGCCGTCCTGTTCCTGCTTTCAGAAGGCGCCGGCCTGATCACAGGCGACGTGCTGAAGGTTGATGGCGGCCAGTATATCTAGGGATATTTTTTGGTTGTCGTTTCGAGGAGACTGAAATACACTACAATTGTTCGGCACCCGAACAATTAACAGGAAACGGCGATGGCCAAATCAATCCTTGAGCTTACCCTAAACGGCCAGCCGCGTCAGGACGCGGTTACCGACAATACCTTACTTGTCGACTACCTGCGCGAGATCATCGGCCACACCGGGGCCAAGTTGGGCTGCGACGGTGGCGAGTGCGGGGCTTGTACAGTTCTGGTTGACGGCGAGCCTCGCCTGTCGTGCCTGTCGCTTGCGACATCGTGCCGGGGAAGCGCCATCGAAACCATCGAGGGATGTTCTGACGGCGGCCGCCTGTCGGCTTTACAAAAGGCTTTTAACGAACAACTTGGCAGCCAGTGCGGCTATTGCACACCGGGCATGATTATGGCCGCCGAAGGCTTGCTCAGGAAAAACCCCAATCCCGACGAGGCGGAAATCAGAAACGCCCTTGGCGGCAACATCTGTCGTTGCACAGGCTACGTCAAAATCATCGAAGCCGTTCAAACAGCAGCTGGCGGCAAAAACCCATGAGCGCCCGGAAGCCCATGATCGGCCGCCGCGCACCGCTTATCGACGGCATCGAGAAAGTGACCGGCAAGGCGGAATACACCGCCGATTTTATTCACCAAAATGCCTACGTGGGACGCCTATTCCGCAGTCCTTACGCGCACGCCGAGATTATCCATGTGGATGTATCAAAAGCCCGCGCCCTGCCCGGCGTCATCGCCGTTATCACCGGGGAAGATTGCGACAAACCTTTCGGAATTATTCCCATTGCCCAGAACGAATTCCCCCTGTCTCGCGACAAGGTGCGCTACTGCGGGGAACCGGTTGCCGCCATCGCCGCCATCGACGTCGCAACGGCTGAAAAAGCGTTAAAACTGATTGACTTCAAGGTCAACGAATTGCCGGGTTACTTCACCGCCGACGATGCCCGTGCCGAGGATGCGGTGCAGTTGCATGAAAACAAACCCGGCAATCTTGAGCGCGAAGTGCATAGCGAATTCGGCGACGTTGATGAAGGTTTCGAGACAGCCGACATTATCCGCGAGGAGACCTTTGACTGCGCCGAGGTCACTCATGTCCACATGGAACCCCATGCTTCCCTGGCTGAATATGATGTCGAGCGCGACCGGGTGACACTTCATTCGGTGACCCAGGTTCCGTTCTATGTTCACAAACGGGTCGCCCAGTGCATGGACATGGATGAATCCCGGGTCCGGGTTATCAAGCCGTTTATCGGTGGAGGTTTCGGGGCCCGCACCGAAGCGCTGAATTTTGAAATCATTGCCTGCCTGCTGGCCCGCGCCGCTGGTGGCATGGTTCGTTTGAAACTTAGTCGCGAGGAAACATTCCTGACCCACCGGGGCCGCCCGCGCACCCGCGTGAAGATGAAAATCGGCATGACCAGCGATGGCAAGATGACGGCCTGTGATTGTGTGGTCGAGCAGACCGGTGGCGCTTTCGCCGGATACGGCATCGTCACCATTTTGTATGCAGGCTCTTTGTTGAACGCCATCTACGACATACCTGCCGTCCGCTATAACGGTTTCAGGGTGTATACCAACACCCCGGCCTGCGGCGCCATGCGCGGCCACGGCACCGTCGATGTCCGCCATGCCTTTGAAAGTGTCACCGACATGATGGCCGAAGAGCTGGGACTGGACCCCTTCGCGCTGCGCCGCGCCAACCTGCTCAAAGCACCGATCCGCACCATCAACGACCTTGAAGTGACCTCTTACGGTTTGCCCGAGTGTCTGGACTGGGTGGAGAAGGCCTGCGGCTGGAAAAAACGGAGCGGCAAGATGCCCGCGGGCAAAGGCCTGGGCATGGCCTGTTCCCACTACGTTAGCGGCGCCGCAAAACCTGTTCACTGGACGGGAGAGCCGCACGCTGTGGTCAACCTGAAGCTCGATTTCGATGGCGGCATCACCATTTTGACCGGCGCTGCCGATATCGGTCAGGGCTCCTCCACGATCCTGGCGCAGGTCGTCGGCGAGGTCCTGAAGGTTGATTTCGACCGCCTCACCGTGATCGCCAATGACAGCCGCATAACCCCAAAAGATAACGGATCCTACTCATCACGCGTCACCTTCATGGTTGGCAATGCGGCCCTGGAGGCGGCGGAGAACCTGAAAGTGATCCTGATCAAGGCGGCGGCCCGTAAACTCGAGGTCGATCCCGAAGACGTCGAATGCCTGGGCGAGAGCTATCGCGTCACAGGTCAGCAGGGCTCTGACATTCCGTTTAAGGATGTCGTCATTGAGGCGTTGACGGAAAGCGGCACCATTACCGTCAAGGGTACCTTTACGGTGCCAAAAAAATTCCAGGGCGGCAAATACCACGGTGCCGGTGTCGGCCCATCCATGGCCTATTCTTATTCAACCCTGGCCGCTCAGGTCGACGTCGACGACGTCACCGGCCGGGTCACTGTCGAAAAAATCTGGGTCGCCCATGATGTTGGTTTTGCCCTAAACCCCCTGTCCGTCGAAGGACAAGTACAGGGCGGCGTCTGGATGGGCATGGGTCAGGCGATCAGCGAAGAAACCAATTATCACGAAGGTTTGCCGATAACCTCCAACATGCTCGATTACCGGGTTCCAACCATCGTCGAGTCCCCTGATATCGAAGTCAAAATTATCGAAAGCATCGATCCCAATGGACCCTTCGGCGCAAAAGAAGCCAGCGAAGGGTGCCTGTCCGGCATCATCCCGGCCATTGCCAACGCCGTTTACGACGCAACCGGGGTTCGGCTTTTTGAAACCCCGTTGACGCCTGAACGCATTATCGATGGCCAGATCAGGCTTCAACGACTGATCAAAAAACAAGCCACCGCAGGGGCAGACTGATGGAGTTCATGCCCGACTTTAGCGTCCTTCATCCGGCCAGCATAGAGGAGGCGGTTAATCTTTTTAGCCAAAATCCGGGTGCCCGCTATATCGCCGGTGGCACCGACCTTGTCGTCAATATTCGCCGCGGCATCGAGGCCCCGCAAACATTGATAGACTTGTCCCATATCGCCGAAATGAAGCAAATTGAAAGTGACGGGGCCGGTGGATATATCCTCGGAGCAGGCGTCACCTTAAAGACGATCATCGATCATCAGGATATTACCGATAATTTCGACGCCGTTTCCCAGGCCGCAGCCACCGTCGCCGCCGCCACCCATCGGCAGGTCGCCACACTGGGTGGCAATTTGTGCCTGGATACCCGCTGCATCTTTTATAATCAAAGCGAGTGGTGGCGCAGCGCCAATGACTATTGCCTGAAATCCCGTGGCGATGTGTGCCATGTGGCCCCTTCGGGAGATCATTGCTTCGCCGCCTTCAGCGGCGATCTGGCCCCGGCCTTGCTGGTGTTTGATGCGGACGTAACAATGATCGGGCCCGAAGGTTCAAGAACCGTACCCTTAAACGACATATACACTGATGACGGGGCAGCCCACCTGTTGCTGACCGAGGGCGAAATTCTAACCGCCGTGCACCTGCCATCAGCTCAGGATTATCGCTCCGGCTACGCCAAGGTGCGGGTTCGTGACAGCCTTGATTTTCCTTTAGCCGGCGCCGCCATCGCCATGAAAATGGGGCCTGAAGGACTTGAACAAATCAAGGTTGCCCTGACCGGCCTGAACTCCTGCCCTATTGTGTTGACGGGAACCGACGCCCTGGCAGGCCACCGCGTTGACGAGAAAGCCCTGAATATCCTGACAGCCCTGCTGCCCAAACAAATCCAGCCGATGACCAGCACCATGACGCCGCCGGGGTATCGGCGCAAAGTGGCGACAAATCTGATCCGTAAAGTAGCCCTTAGCTTGAATGACCGCTGATCTTTTTGAGCAAACCGAGCAAAACTTCTTGTTCACCATCATCAAGAGCAGCGGTAATTTTTTGCTCGTGATGTTTAACCTTGGTCTTGACCGAAGCCAGTATTTTCTTGCCTTGCCTGGTCAGCGACAGCACATAGGCGCGCCTGTCGGCAGTCGATTGCGTGCGCCTGACAAAATCCCGACCCTCCAGCACATTGATAACCGCGACCATGGTTGATCGCTCAATTCCCAAAGCAGCGGCCAGTCCCGATTGATTGAGGCCGGGATTTTCGGCGATCAAAATCAACACCCCGAACTGGCCGGGCGAGACTTTTTCCGCTTTCACACTATCCATGAATTTATCGAACACCACCGACTGGGCCCGGCGCAGGTGGAAACCGACCAGACCATCAAGCATTCCCCAATCGACAGGTGTTTTTTTCACGATACTGATTCCAGAAAATCGATAGCCAGCTGGCGTAATTTGAAACGTTGTATCTTGCCCGTGGAGGTGCGTGGCATTTCATCAATAAAGATGAACCGTCTGGGACATTTATAGATGGAAAGTCTGGCCGCCAGGGTTTCCAGTAATTCTTCTTCCAGGGCGGCGTGATCCGTCTTTCGCCCCTGCGGCACCAGACACAGCCCCAAACGAACCAAACCGCTGGCATCTTCGACCCCGACCACTGCCGCCTCAGAAACCTGGGGGTTGGCCAGAACATGGCTTTCAATTTCGGCCGGGCTGACCCACTGACCGGAAATTTTAAGCATGTCATCATCGCGACCCTGATAATGATAAAAACCGCCATCATCGACAAAAAAAACATCCCCGGTGATGTACCAGCCGTCTTTGAATGCAGCCTGCGTTTTTTCTTCCTGATTCCAGTATTCGCGCGCCAGTGAACCGCAGCGAACCCAAAGGACACCAGGAATTCCGGGCTCTTCGATCACATCACCATCTTCGCCAACCAGCCTGACATCCGTCCCCGGATAAGGTTTTCCCGTTGCCCCTGGCAAATAATCAGCCGGGCTGTTGCCAATAAACATGACCAGTGCTTCCGTTGCCCCGATCCCCTGCAAAATGGGATTACCGGTCACCGCCAGCCATTTTTCAAACAGGGTTCTGGGAAGGTGTTCACCCGCCGAAATAAAGTGACTGACGCCTTCAAACCCTTCGCCATTGGTAAGCCCGTCCTGTAACAAGACGCCATAAAGGGTCGGCACACTTAAGACAATCGTCGGCCGGTGACGTTCAATGACGGCGGCAATGGATTTACTCGACGGCCATCCGGCATGAAGGACAATACTCGCCCCTAAACGAAGACCGGCCAGCACGGTGTGGCCGATGGAAAAAGCGAAAAACAGTTTCGAGGTACAGAATATTTTGCTGCCCGGCCCGACCCCAAAAACCGGCCCCAGATATCGCTCAACACTGGAAATGCACCGTTGACAATGAACAACCGCCTTCGGCTTGCCAGTCGTCCCCGACGTGTACATCCAGAACGCCATATCATCGGGTTGCAGGTGCCGGGATTGGAAGGTATCCGATTGCCCAACCATCAGGGCCGGAAATTCCTTATCAAAAACGACCAGCGCGGGTGCGTTGTCGCCTTCTGTTGCCGGCTTGAAATTTTCCACAAATTCGGCATCGGCCAGGATCAGTTTGCAGGCGCTGTCGGCAACAATAAAAGTCAGGTTGGCAACCGAAAAACGTAAATTTAGAGCGACCGGAACAGCGCCGATTTTCATCGCCCCCAAATACGCATATAGAAATTCCGGCCGGTCATCGGCCATGATCAAAACCCGGTCGCCGACCTCCACCCCAAATGCGGCAATCGCATGGGCGGCCTGGCAAGCGGCGGCTTCTAGTTGATTATAGGAAACACTAACGTCGTCACTGAGGATTGCCGGATTTTCGCCAGCGGACGCGGCTCGTCCCGGAGCAAGCAGAAGATCGGCGGCGTTCATTTCCATATTAACCCGGTAAATTGTTAGGTTAGCGAACGATTTTCCGTCCCTGCCCCGCTTCTGTCAAGCAAGCCTACTTTTCATTTCCCGGGCGGTGACACCGTTGGCGCTGCCATCGGCGTAGCGGCTGTAATTTTTAATGTAAAACGGGGCCGGGTTTCCGGTATCCACAGCCGAAGACCGTTTCGACATCACTTCAATCCAGTTTATCAGGCGTTGGCATTCTTCAGGCATGGATATCCCCCGGTAATGGGTGAGGGCGGGGAAGCGTTCAAAAAACGGAAAAAAGGTAAAATCGACCAGACCGGGAGCATCACCCATCCAGTAATCACCATCACCCTGAAGTTTTTGCAAACCTTCGTTTTCAATAAAATGCAGGACGCCGATTAATTTTTCGGCCAGTTCCTTTTGCTCCACCGCATCCTGGGACAACAGCACCTTGTAGAAAAGAGAGCAAAACTGACTGTTGCAGTATTCAATCCATATTCTTGCAAGTGCCCGCCCGGCCGCATCGTCAGGCATCATCGGCGGGGACTGGAAAACCTCGTCCAGATATTCGTTGATGACCGCACTTTCATAAATGGTTCGCCCGTCGTGGCGCAGCACCGGAACCTTGCTGTAGGGTGAAACGTCATTAAACCAGTCGGGTTTGTTCTTAAGGTCGATTTCGACCACCTCGAAATCAAGTTCCTTTTCATGTAGCACCATGCGGGTGCGCTGGGCATAGGGACAAACGGTGGCGCTGATAATTTGCAATTCAGACATGAACGGGCTCCGGTAAATATCAATTTGCTAAGAAAGCGCTGCCATCCTAACATTATCTCGGGGTCAGTGAACGATGAAAAGCGGGCGTGAACGGGAACGACGATGCTGAAGTGGATTTTTGGAAAAAGCAAAGGCAAGCGCAAAGCCAAACCCGGCATCGGCAAGAAGCCCGCATATAAAAAAGCCCGCGATATCGCCGGTAAAGGCAGCGTAGAAGAACGCAGCAAACTCGCCGCCCATGAGAACATGGAGCCGGAAATTCTTTACTATCTGGCTTCCGACAAGGCCCCGGAGGTGCGCCGGGAAGTGGCGGAAAACGCAGGCACCCCTTTTCAGGCTGACGCTATTCTCGCCCGTGACCCCGAAGAAGACGTTCGCTGCGAACTGGCCCGAAAAATCAGTCGTCTGATCCCCAACCTGAAACCCGAACAGAATGAGAAACTGGCAACCATGGCGATGGGGGTTCTGACCACCCTGGCCCGTGACGAATTGCCGAGAGTCCGGGCTATTGTCTCAGAAGAGCTTAAACATACGAAAAATGCCCCCACCGAACTGATACGGGAACTGGCCGAAGATCTGGAAGACATCGTCGCCGCCCCGATCCTTGAATATTCACCCCTGCTCAGCGGCAAGGATATATTGCAGCTGATCGCCACCGGCATGAAAAGCAAAAAACTGGCGGCCGTCGCCAGACGCCCGAAAATCGACACCGAGGTGGTTAACGCCATTGTCGAAACCGGACAAACAGAAGCTATTCACGACATCGTTGGTAACCATACGGCACAGATCAGCGATGGGGCATTCGAGAAAATTTCCGATCACGCTGAAACCCAGGAAAGCTTGCAAAACCTGATGGTCAGCCGCGATGATTTGCCGGTCATGACGATCCAGCGCATCGGCCGTTTTGTCAATGGCAGCCTGATGGAACTGCTGATGAAACGCCACAGCGAGCGTAAGGAAGTGGTTGAAGATTTGCGGGCCACAGTCAAGGAACGCATTGACCGCGGTGAGACCATGGAAGGTGGTGTTGACGCCGCAGAAGACGTTTACGAACCGGCGTCCATCAGGGTCGAGAAAGATTTTGAAGCAGGTGTCTTAAACGAAGAGCGCATTGAGCAAGCTCTTGAAGAAGGCGACAACACATATATCCGCTTTGCGCTGGGCAAAATGTCCGGGTTCCCCTTCGAGGACGCATCCAAAATGCTCAGTACCGGCCTCGCCAAGGCCGTTGTTTCGTTAAGCTGGAAAGCCGGACTAAGCATGAAGATGGCTGAAAAACTGCAATCCCAGATCGGCCGGGTCAAGCGTGGCAGCATGTTACGGGCCGACGTCAGCGGCGCCTATCCGATCACCGCAGATGAAATGGACTGGTATCTGGAAAGTTTTCTTTAAAGCCGCTATTCCGCCGGTGTCGGATGATAAGCACCATCCAGTCCCAAATATTCCGATCCTTCTTTTTGATAAAATGTCGCTGCCCCGGCATCGGCCAGCACCTGTAGCATTTTTGGAATATGGCGACCTTCGGCCTTAAGACGCTCGGCCATTCGCTCAGCACCCAGGGCATCAATCATTTCAAACGGCCCCTTTTCCCAGGCAAAGCCCCAGCGCATGGCCCGATCAATGTTGACAATATCACCGGCGATGTCGCCGACAAGGTCGGCAGCGTAACTGAGCACGGAAGACGTCATCGCCCAGGCGAAGCGTCCTTCGGCGTCATCGACGAACAATCCTTCCATGGTCGCGTGAGCCTCATCCAGTTCGACTTTTTCAGCTTGCCGCCAGTCATTTGTTTTCAGATCATAGGTTTCCATGGTTTTAGAACCATCGTCATGCTTGACCATGCGGTAGAACCCGCCCCCGGCCTTGCGACCCAGTTGTCCGCGATCGAGAAGCGCCTGAACAGAAGCCGGAAACGCCGTGAAATCAACGCCCATGTCCCCTGCGGGAAGATTAATCGCCAAATTCTTGCCGACCAGGTCCATCACATCCAGGCCGATCAGATCGATCAGGCCATAAAGGCCGGTTGGCGGCAGACCGACGGGCTTAGACATCAAGGCGTCGATGGTTTCCATGGACAGACCTTCTTCAAGGGCCCGCTCAGCCTGATGAAGGCCGATCAGCATCCAGAAACAACCGATCCGGTTGCCAATGAAATTAACCGTGTCATTGGCGTAAACGACGCCCTTGCCGAGCACACCGCCACAAAATGCGGCCAGCCGCCTGGTCACTTCCGGGTCCGTTTGCGCGCCACCAACCAGTTCCATCAGGCGCATGATCTTAACAGGATTAAAAAAGTGGGTGACGGCAATGTCACGGGCCAGGCGTTCGGGCATCCCATGGGTTATGTCTTTTAGGGGAATGCCGGATGTATTGGTACTGACTACCGAACCTGCTTTACGCAATCCCTCAACACGGGTCAGCAAGTCCCGTTTGGTTTCAAGGTCCTCGATCACCGCCTCACAGATCCAGTCATAATCGGCAATCTTTTCAAGGTCATCAGCGAAGGTGCCAAGGGAAATATTGTCCGCTTTTTCCGGCTCATCAACGGCTGGGGGACGTCCGTTAATAATGCGCTCCAGCGACTTTTCAGCGGCCTCCATGGAGACATCAAGGAGCAGGACTTTCCGGTCATTCTGGGCGCAGAGCCCGGCAATGCCGCATCCCATGGTGCCGCCGCCGAGAACGGCAATGGAGTTGATGTCACTGGTCATGGTACGGGCTCTCCTTCATCAATAAATTTACGGCCTTGTTAGAGCATTTTTTTATAAAGCGCGTCTTGTTTTTTTTCTGCAATGGTTCAACATGGAGCGATGTCTGATCAGGATACCCAGGCCATTCGCGCCGCTGCCGTGCTCTACACCCCCGAAACGACGGAAAGGTCGGTTCTTGCCGCCTTTGCCGAAGAGCTGAAAACCAAGGGATTAAAAGTCGGCGGGTTGGTTCAGCAGGATCATCTTGATGATCAGGGGGTCAAGGACGGCATTGACGCTATCGCCGTTGATACGGGCGAACACATTCCCCTGAAACGACCAACCGAAAGCGATTTCGTCAACGGCGTTTGCTCACTTGATCATTCGGCCCTGACCGAATCCACCGGCGCCTTGCGTCGCGCCATTAACAACAAAGCTGATTTGATGATTGTCGAGAAATTCGGCGAGCAGGAACAAAAGGGAGCTGGGCTTGCCGACGAAATCCTGAGCGCCATGGCCGAGGGTATTCCGATCCTGATTCTGGTCCCCTCTTCGGCGCTGGATCAATGGAACCGGTTTTCAGGCGGTCTGGCTGATCTTCTGCCGTACACGCCAGAGGCTATTCGTCGCTGGTGGACCGGGATCAGGGCTGAATAACAACCAGAACAACCCCGGACACGACAAGAAGCACCGTCGCCACTGTCTGCCAGGTAATGGTCTCGCGCTTGAACACCAGATACCCCATGATAATGGTAAACACCGGCGAGCACGAAACAATCGGTGCGACAGTTAACAACTGGCCAAACTTGAGGGCCGTGTTGAGTGAATAGATCGAGATGCCGTTTAACACCCCGGCCACCGCAAACCAGCTGTAACCCCAGCTAAATTTATTAAATGTGCGCCCCTGAATGCGGAAGGCCATAGACGCCACCAGTAGCGAGACCGTATAGCTGACCAAACCGGCAAAATACGGTTCCGGCAATTCCTTAAGCCCAATCATGATAATCGGGTGTCCCGCAGCGCGGAAAAAAGCCGCCCCAAGCGGCAACAAAATTGCCCACAAAGGCCAGGCGCGGCTAACCCCGCCGGGCCGGAAAGCCGATACCGCAACCCCGGCAACAACCCCCGCCGTTCCCATTGCCAGCGGCCAGGTCAGGGTTTCATCGAGCAACAGGACGGCGAAGATGGCGGCAAAAATCGGCGCTGTTGCCGCCAGTCCACTGGTCAGGGTCGGCCCCATCATCTTGACCCCGGCAACAGCCAGGTTTGCCGACAGGGCGGGTCTGAAAAGTCCGACCAGCGCGAACAGGGCAGCAGCCGGTGTCAGCCAGAAAATCGTCTCAACAAAAAACGGCGCAAATAGCCAATAGACTGCTGCCGTCGCGCCAATGTTGACCAGCGCACCCGAACGCGGGTCGGCATGGCCAAGCCCCAGGTTCTGAACCTGAATGGAAAGCGCGAACAGGAATGCCGAGGCAAGGGCAAGTAGGGAAGGCAGATATGATGTCTCAGCCATTCAAGGGTTACTTGGCGGCGCGGACGGCAATGTCGTCCAAACCATCGGCAAGGGTCGGGCGGGGTTGCTCAAAATAACAACCAAGCGCTGGCTCGTCAGTTCGCTGCGCCTGTGCCATCGCTGCCATGACATCGCTGCTGTCGTGATCCTCTGGCAGCGGCCTCACCGACATGCCCAGGTTCTGATAGGTCTTTGAAGTTTTATCAAAGGTGACACACGGCGAGAGCACGTGCAGGTAGGAAAATCCCTTGAAAGCCAAAGCCTCCTCAATCATTCCGGCCATATGATGAGGGTGACCGGCGTAAGCCTGACCGACCCACGAAGCGCCGTAAGACAGCAACATCATCAGCGGGTTGAGTGGCATATCATGATTTTCAAACGGCGATGTTGATGTCTGGAACCCAAGCACCGATGTCGGTGATGTCTGTCCCTTGGTCAATCCGTAAATGCCGTTATCAAAAAGAATGTAGGTCACATCCACATTGCGCCGGGCCGCGTGGGGAATGTGGGCGCCGCCAATGGCAAAGGCGTCGCCATCACCGCCAACGACAACCACCGTCAAATCATCATTGGCGACCTTGATGCCGGTGGCCACCGGCAAGGCCCGGCCATGCAGCGTATGAAAACCATAAGTGTCGATGAAAAAAGGAAACCGTGAGGCACAGCCGATGCCCGAAACGACCACTGTTTCATCAGGATCGATCGACAGATTGTTGAGCGCCGCCGTCAAGCCTTCAACGATTGAGAAGTAACCACAACCGGGGCACCAGGTCGGCAAGGATTTGGAACGGTACTCAAGGCGACCGCTGGCTTGAATCTCTTCAAGCTTTTCTTCCAGATAGACCGGTTTTTCGATATTTGACATTTAAATTCTCACTCAGCCGCAATCCGTTTGCGACCCTTCCTTTTTGCCGCAAGGCGGCGGATTTCATCGACAATATCTTCAACATGCATCGGTGTGCCGGGCACCCGGTTAAGCCTGGTCACCGCCCGGCCTGTCGTTCCGGTTAATAAATTGGCGAACTGCCCCTCATAATTCAATTCAGGAACCAACACTTCTGTGGCGTCTGAAAGAAGCGCGTTGATCGGCTCCATTGGTAACGGTGAGAGCAAAACCACCTTCATGGCGGCGCAACGGATACCTTCGTCACGGGCGATAATCATCGCTTCCAGAATTTCGCCGAAAGTTGAACCCCATCCGATGATCGCGACATCGACCTTGCCCTTGTCACCAAAGCGTTTTGACATGGTGATACCGGGATGACGGACCACACTATTCAGCTTTTCATGGCGCTTCGCGCTCATCGCCTCGTGAGCATGATCGTTGGGACGCCCGTTTTCATCATGTTCCAGGCCGGTCACCGCATGGCGTCGCCCCTTGTCACCGGGGACGGCGCGCGGACTGATAAAGTCCCTGGTCAATGCGTAGCGATGATAGGGCTGGTTTTTACCTAATTTGCCAACCGGCTTTGAACAATTGGCCGCGAACGGATTCTTTGCCGGAAGCGCCACCGCCTCATAACGGTTGGAAAGATACAGGTCGAGTAACACGATAACCGGGGTCTGGTAGCGCTCGGCAATCTCAAAAGCCTTGCCGGCACACTTGTAACAACCTTCAACATTAGTTGGGGCGAGGACAATGCGCTGACCGTCTCCGGCTGCGCCGAAGACGGCGATATTAAGATCCGATTGTTCCGTCTTGGTCGGCATCCCGGTACTGGGACCGCCACGTTGGGAAACAAAAATCACCACCGGCACTTCCGCCATGGTTCCTAGGCCCATCATTTCGGACATCAGCGCAAAGCCCGGACCCGATGTCGCCGTTGCCGCCCGGACCCCCGTATAACCCGCACCGATAGCCGCTGAGATAGCCGAAATTTCATCTTCAGTTTGCAGCATCCGCTTGCCCTGTTTTGGCAAATCAACGGCGAGGCGTTCCATGATCGTCGTCGCCGGGGTAATCGGGTAACCGAAGAACGTATCCAGCCCTGCGTCCATGCAGCCCTTGGCGACAGCGCCATTGCCGCTCATCATCACGAGTTCGCCGTGCTTGGCCTTCTTCTGCGGCGGTTTTAGAACTCCTTCGTCCAAGCGGAAGGTGTTTTGACCAACCTCAAAAGCAGTGTCAAAAGTTTGAATGCTCATCTTGGTTAAGGCGGCGGGCTTGGTTTTGAATTTATCAGAAATAACGTTGTAGAAAACCTCCCGGGGCATCCCGTAAAGGCCAGCCAGATATCCAACGGCGGCGATATTGCGCGAACGCGCCGAACTGGTCACCCGCTCGGACAATTCACGAAACGGAACCCCGTAAGGCAAATGCGAAGATGATAGATGGCCCGAAATATGACCGCCTTCCGGGACCATGGAAACCGGCATGTCTTCATAGATAACGGCGCCGTAATCCTTGACCTCGCCAACATGGGGAATGGCGTGAGAATCATCCAGGGAAATCAATACATCGGACTGTGGCTTTAACGAGAACACTTGTTCCGAGGTCACTCTGACGCGCGAGATACACTTGCCAAAGCCCCTGATTTCCGGCGGATAAACGTCAAAAGCAATAACCTTGTAACCGGCCCGCGCCATCGCCCGCTTGACCATATCGCCGGCCGCGATGGTGCCGTCACCGGCGGAACCGCAAATGGCGATCTGAAGATCAGTCGCTTTTTTCCCGTTTCTTGGCATTACCTGTACATCCAGTAAGGCGAGTCAATTTCACCCTGCTTGTTGATATAAAGATGGTCGTCCTGATAGGTACTGATCTTCTTTTTACCGCCGGTCATATTAATGCCTGCAATATTTCCCATTTCCTTAATGTGGTGCCAGCCGTAGTAAAACAGATAGGAATTTTCTTCCGGCGACCAGATCTGACAAACGTCACCAGCCGCCCAGATGCTGTCGTTGGTGGTTTTCAATTCAGGGTTAACCAGCAAGCCACGTTCGATATCGACATTGGCGCCAATCATGAAGTTAAGCGAGGGCATCAAGCCACAGAAAGGCATCACCGCGTCGCCATCAATACCGCCGCCGCCGCCAAAAACAACCCGGCGGGCAGGCTTGCCCTTGGTTCCCTTCCTGATGGCCGTCACTTTTTTACCCAGCACAACATTAACGCCCATGGCTTCAAGAACGGCGACGAACTTGTCTTCCTTTTTCTCACCGACTTCATGGGGCCAGAACAATTGCTCGCCAGCGACCAGCGTGACCTCGTGACCGACAGCGACAAGGGTGCGTGCCAGATCAAGGCCGGTCATATCCCCGCCAAGCATGATAACGTGGCCTTTTCCGGGCAGCGCCTGACGCATCTTGACGGCGTCTTCGTAACTTCCAAGGCCGTTCATCAACGGGCGAAATTCTCTTAAACCCTCTGGCAAATATCCACCGCCGCCACTGGCCACCAGCAACTTGTCGTAGGACACCTCTTCTTTATGCCTGAGCAGAACTTTCTTGTTTTTTGCATCCACATGATCGACCCAGCTGTTGCGCCGAACAGTGATGGCGTTGTCGTCATAGAATTCCGGCGGATGGGCCAAAAGCTCACGCCAGCTATCAACGCCATCAAATACCCGCGGCAATTCATAACGACTGATGAAGGGCAGTTTGGAGCCGGTAATCTGGGTGATGGTGCATTTTGGATCGCGCTTTCGGATGGTCAGCGCTGCTTCGCTGCCCGCCCCGCCAGAACCGATGATGACGAAATGAGAATGGCTGCTCATGATTTCGCCTTCCCACCTGGGGATTTTTTCGTCTTACTGCTTTCAGAAACGTCCTGAAAATAAATTTCATTCTTGGTAATGGAAATACACTTGGTCGGACAGACCATGAAGCACGCGCCGCAGCGGATACATTCATTATTATCGACCCAGATCGCGCCGACCTTGTCCCATTCGTTGGCTTCCTGAAGGTCGCCGTATGTACCGTCCGTGTTGATATCGACGCCTTCGACCAGCTTGATGCAATCGCGTGGTGCGACTTCGATGCAGGCACGGCAATAGATGCAGTTATCAACATCGATTTCATACTTGTGGTAGCAAAGATAACAGCGCTTGGCTTCCTCAAAAGCTTCTTCAAGTTCCATGCCCTTTTCGACTTCCGACGTCAGGTCCTTGCCACGGTCTTGCAGTTTTGAGGTTGGCATTTCCTGCCTTGGAATGAAGTCATAGGCGCGTTCACGCAAAGGCTCATCAACACTTTCAATCTTGACGACTTCCTTGCGGCGCTCGTAGCCCATCAACCAGGCATCCATCTTCAAAGCAATTTCACGGCCGTGGCCAACGGCTTCGACAACTGTTGATGCGCCACCGACAAAATCACCGGCGGCAAACAAGCCATCGGCAGTGGTCATACCGTGCTCGTTGATTTTGACGTTGCCCCAGTCATCCAGGCCCAGTTTGACATCGATGTAATCGTTGACGGTCGTTTGGCCGATGGCGACCAGCAAGGTGTCGCAAGCCAATTCAAATTGTGAGCCTTCAATGGCGATCGCCTGTCGGCGACCGTTTTTGCGCCAACCGCCAAGCCTGTTCTGAACGAACCTGACACCGCGCAAGGAACCATCAGGATTAGTGATCAGGCCGGTGGGGGTGCGAAGACCATGGATTTCAACCCCTTCACGCTTGGCCTCAAAAATTTCCTCTTTGGCGACCGGGATATATTCTTCGGTCGTGCGCAAATGAATGGTCACCTCTTCGGCACCCAAACGGCGAGCAACCCGGGCGCAGTCCAAGGCCGTAAAACCGGCGCCAACAACAAACACCCGCTTGCCGACGGTTTTCTTCTGGCCGCGGTGCAGGTCCATCAGGAAATCAAGGCCGTACTCCACATTCGGGGTGGTCAGGACAGGGTCATCATCGCCTTTTTTCAGACCCTCAAGGGGTAGCGGGATCGCCGCCATGCAACCGGTCGCCAGCAGCACCGCGTCATGATGTTCTCGAAGCCAGGCAAGGGAGACATCTGTTTCACCATTGCCAACACCAATACCCGTCTGAATTTCCACACCCAGCCTGAGGGCGTTGCGCAGTTCGATATCCAACTCGTCGCGCGGCAATCTGAATTCGGGAATGCCGTATGACAACATGCCACCAGCCTTTTTCTCACGCTCGAATATCAGAATATCGTGACCAAGGGTCGACAGGTCATGGGCGGCGGCGATGCCCGCCGGGCCTGAACCAACAATGACGATACGCTTATGGGTCGGCGTAAACAGGCTTTCATTGATGCGATGCCCTGAAGACTTGAAGTCCGCGGCGACCCGCTTCAAATGACAAATTCCGACTGGCTCGCCGTTACCGGGCCAGCCATGACGGCAGGCATCTTCACAAGGCCTGGAACAAATGCGGCCAAGGGCACCGGGCAGAACATTGGCCATACGGTTTAGCTCGTAAGAGCGACCAAAGCGCTGTTCGGTAATCATCCGGATGTAGGCGGGAATATTTGTTCCGGCCGGGCAAGCCGTCTGACAGGGAACGTTTTCGCGGACCCATCCGACATCGCGCGGGTCCGTGGAAAAACGCACCGGGGTGACAACACGTTCACCGAAGGACTGGGATGAGGAAAAGGATTCCCCCTCTTCCAGGTAAACTTTACTGATCGGCTTATCGGGCACCGTTTAAGACTCTCCGTTCTTCCCACCCGCTTGCGACGCAATCTTAACCATAATTCCGATCAATTAGACATCACTATTTAGCATCAACCGCCTTATTTTCCCTCCAGTTCGCTTTTCAGCAATTCCAGCGTCAGCCATTGCTCTTCAATAGTGGCCAGTTCGCTTTCAGCATTTATCAACTTGTCCGCGCTGAGCTTGAAATTTTCCGGGTCAGTAGCAAAAAAAGACGGGTCCGCCATTTGCTGGTGCAATTTTTCAATTTCACCTTCAAGGGATTCGATTTGAGCCGGTAAATTTTCCAGCGCATATTTTTCCTTATAGGATAACTTGCGCTTTTGATCAGGATTGGAAGGCGTCACTTTTGATTTCGCGGACTTTGGCGATTGGGGCTGTTTTTCCACGCTGGGTTTAAATCCCTGCTGGATAATCATGTCACTGTAACCACCGGCATATTCCTGCCAGCGCCCCTGGCCTTCGGAAACGATCACCGAAGTGACAACCCGGTCGAGAAAATCTCGATCATGGCTAACCAACAGAACGGTCCCTGCATAATTGGCGAGCATTTCCTGCAACAGGTCGAGGGTTTCAAGATCAAGATCGTTGGTCGGTTCATCGAGCACCAGAAGATTCGATTCGCGGGCAAAGGCGCGGGCCAGCATCAGTCGTCCACGCTCACCGCCCGATAAGGCATTGATCGGTGTCTTCACCTGATTGGGGGTAAACAGGAAGTCCTTCATGTAGCTCACCACATGCCGGGGCTTGCCACCGACGATCACATTATCGCCACTACCGCCGGTCAGGGCGTCGCCCAGGGTCCACTCCGGATCAAGGCTTTCGCGACGCTGATCCAGCGTTACCATTTCAAGATTAACGCCTAGACGCATGGTTCCCTGATCGGGTTCCAGCACACCTGTCAGCATATTGAGCATCGTCGTCTTACCCGCCCCGTTGGGGCCGACCAGACCGATTCGGTCGCCGCGCTGAATTCGGGTCGAGAATTGATCAATAATCGTCACGCCATCATAAGATTTGGTCAGACCCTTTGCTTCGCCGACCAGCTTGCCCGAAACCTCGCCCTCGCTCACCGTCATTTTGACGGAGGCTGTAATCTGGCGCTGGTTGCGACGTTGCTCGCGAAGATCATGAAGGGCCCGAAGACGACCCTGGTTGCGTTTGCGGCGGGCCGAAACGCCGTGTACCAGCCAGTGGTTTTCAGCGACGAGCTTGCGATCAAGTTTATGGCGGTCCAATTTTTCCTGCTCGATGATATCATCCCGCCAGGATTCAAAATCAGCAAATCCCTTATCAAGCCTTTTGGCCCCGCCCTGGCTAAGCCACACCGTCGCCTTTGACAGGTTCTCAAGAAAGCGCCGGTCATGGCTGATCAAAACCAGCGCCGAGCGAATCGATTTGAGCTCGTTTTCAAGCCATTCAATGGCCGGAAGGTCCAGATGGTTGGTCGGTTCATCAAGCAGCAAAATATCGGGTTCGGGGGCGAGCACGCGGGCCAGGGCTGCACGGCGTGCCTCGCCGCCTGACAAGGTCTTTGGATCTTCGCTGCCGTCCAATCCCAGTTGTTCGAGCAGATAACGGCCCCGGTAGGGATCATCGTTGGGCCCCATCCCCGCTTCCACATATGCGCCGGTTGTTGCGAAACCCTGCAGGTCCGGCTCCTGAGGCAGGTAGCGAACGTGGGTGCCAGGCTGCTGAAAGACCTCACCGTGATCGGCTTCGATGAAGCCTGCGGCGATTTTAAGCAATGTCGATTTTCCCGAGCCATTGCGGCCGACCAGGCACAATCTGTCGCGGGCAGAAACAGACAATTCCGCCCCTTCCAGCAAGGGAATGCCGCCGAAGGTCAGGTCGATATCACGCAATATCAGGATCGGTGGGGCCATGGGGGCGCTTTTACAGGCGCATTCCGCTCAGGACAAGGGGGAGGGTCTATTTACCGGGGAAATGCAGGCACCATTAAGGGCGGATATTTGTTCGTGCTCTGGCAATAGGTTTCGCGGCCGTCAGTATATTTAATTCACTCTCACAACCATCTTGCCGAAGCTCTTGCCAAGAAGAACGTCATTGAGTGCAGCCGGTGCATTTTCCAAACCCTCGACCACCTGCTCCTTATAATGCACCTTGTCTTCAGCCAGCCACTCCGACATATCATCGACAAAATCGCTGTAGGTACTCTTCGGAAAACTGTCGAAGATGATGAACCCTTGCACCTTCACTTTCATACGCAAGATGGTGCCCATGATGGCAGGACCGAAATCCAGGCCTTCGGGCAGGCCTGTGAGATTGTACCAGGAGACAACACCGCAAACAGGCATCCGGGCAAAGGGGTTCAAAAGCGGCAGAACCGCATAAAGTACTTTGCCACCGACATTTTCGAAATAGACGTCAATGCCTTCAGGGCAGAAGGCTTTGAGTTGCTCTACGAAGTCGTCGGTTTTGTGATCAATACAGGCGTCGAATCCGAGATTTTTGACAACATGTGCACATTTTTCAGCGCCGCCTGCGATGCCGACCACACGGCAGCCTTTGATCTTAGCTATTTGTCCGACAGTGGCGCCAACCGGGCCAGAAGCCGCGGCAACAACTACGGTCTCGCCGGGTTTTGGCTCTCCGATTTGCAGCAAACCCGCGTAGGCCGTGTATCCAGGCATTCCCAGAATACCAAGAGACCATGATGGGTTTTTCGGATCTTTCCCGAGGTTCATGACCTCCGTTCCATCTGAAATCGCATAATCCTGCCAACCACTTCCCGATAAGACAAAATCACCCGGCTCAAAGCCATCAATGTTTGAGGATACGACCTCGGCGACGACCTGTCCTGTCATCACTTCACCGATCTTCACCGGTTCCGCATATGATTTAGCATCATTCATCCGACCGCGCATATAAGGGTCAATTGAAAGATAAACCGTGCGCAAGAGCATCTCGCCCGCACCAACCTGCGGTATGCTGGCCTCTTCAAGACGAAGCGTATTCTCGTTCGGTATACCTTTGGGGCGTTCCGCGAGGACTACCCGACGATTGGTATTTGATGATTGTGGCATGGCAAGCTCCGAGGGATTATTTATGAGAATGTAGTTCTCTTTGCCTGGATTAAAAAGTCTCAATGTGACGACGACGGCAACGCCGAACGATGACGAAACCGCAAAACGAACCTTTTCCTAGATCGTTTGGATCAAGCCAAGAGCCCATTGAACTTGACAAATTGACCCCAAAGATGTGGTGTGCGCCCCGAAACCGGATTTCACACAAGGCAGACTTGAGAGACCATGAACGCTTACCGAACACATACCTGCGAACAGCTGCGAAAAGACAACATCGGCGAGGAGGTCACCGTATCGGGGTGGGTGCATCGAAAACGCGATCACGGCAACCTGTTGTTCCTTGATCTGCGCGATCATTACGGCATCACCCAGTGCGTGCTGGAATCGGATTCGGGCGTCTTTCCCATGGTCGACAAGGTGTCCCAGGAAAGTGTCGTATCGGTCACCGGCAAGGTCACCGAAAGGACTGCCGAGACAATCAATACCGGCCTTCCGACCGGCGAGGTGGAAGTCTATATCAGTGAATTCAAGGTTCTCTCTGCGGCCGATGAATTACCCATGCCCGTCTTTGGCGAGCAGGATTATCCGGAAGATACCCGCCTTCGCTACCGTTTTCTGGACCTGCGCCGCACGACCCTGCACAACAACATGATGCTGCGTTCCAGGGTCATGTCATCTGTTCGCAAAAGCATGGAAAAGCTGGGCTTTTTCGAGCATCAAACACCAATCCTGACATCGTCCTCGCCGGAAGGTGCGCGCGACTTTCTGGTCCCCAGTCGCCTCAATCCGGGGCATTTCTACGCCCTGCCCCAGGCCCCGCAAATCTTTAAACAGCTGATTATGGTCGCTGGCTTCGATCGCTACTTCCAGATCGCACCCTGTTTTCGCGACGAAGACCCGCGCGCCGACCGCAGTCCCGGTGAGTTCTATCAGCTGGACGTAGAAATGTCGTTTGTCGAACAGGAAGATGTCTTAAGCGCCATCGAGCCTGTTAGTCATGCCCTGTTTGCCGACAATTCGGACAAGGCGGTAACCCCGATGCCGTTCCCGCGGCTGACATTCGCCGAAACCATGCTCA
Organism: Rhodospirillaceae bacterium; assembly: GCA_018662005.1. Taxonomy (NCBI): domain Bacteria; kingdom Pseudomonadati; phylum Pseudomonadota; class Alphaproteobacteria; order Rhodospirillales; family Rhodospirillaceae; species Rhodospirillaceae bacterium. The sequence goes on from JABJHA010000012.1 coordinate 52,287, forward strand.
AATACGGCACCGATAAGCCGGATCTGCGAATCGACATCGAAATTTCGGAAGTCGGCGAGGTTTTTGCCGGTTCCGATTTTCAGGTGTTCTCATCGGTGGTCGAAAAAGGCGGCGTTGTGCGGGCCATTCCAGCCCCCGGTGCGGCGTCTCAACCGCGCAGCTTCTTCGACAAGATGAACGGCTGGGCCCAGGACGAGGGCGCACCCGGCATGGGCTGGATTTCCTTCACCGAAGAGGGCGAAGCAAAAGGGCCGATCGCCAAGCGCCTTGGTGAGGAACGTTTGGGTAAATTGAAAGAACTGGCGGGTTTAAGCGATGGCGACGGTGTTTTCTTCGCCAGCGGACCTGCTGGTGAGGCCGCCGCTCTGGCTGGCAAAGCCCGCGTCCACGTTGGCGAAAAACTGGACATGGTCGATGACAGTCGTTTCGAGATGGTCTGGGTCATCGATTACCCGATGTACGAATGGGACGAGATCGAAGACCGGCTCGATTTCTCACACAATCCGTTCTCAATGCCGCAGGGGGGTCTCACGTCCCTGGACAACGAGGACAAGCTGGAAATTCTCGGCTACCAGTATGATCTGGTCTGCAACGGTATCGAACTTGGCAGCGGCGCGATCCGTAACCACGAACCTGAAACCATGTTCAAGGCATTCGAGTTGGTCGGCTATTCGCGGCAGGAAGTGGAAACCAAATTCGGCGGCTTGCTCAGGGCCTTCCATTTTGGCGCACCGCCACATGGTGGCATCGCCCTTGGCCTGGATCGCATCGTCATGTTGCTTCTTGATGAAGCCAACATTCGTGAAGTCATTATGTTCCCGCTTAATCAGCAAGCCCAAGACCCCTTGCTTGGTGCCCCTTCATTGATAGATGATGCGCGCTATAAAGAACTGCACTTAAGTTTCAAGGCGCCAAAAAAGATTAAGTCATAAGTGGTGAGACTCTAGGCCATGACATCCGCTTCCAAAGATAGTGACCCAACCGACCCGAGCCCGCGCATTGGCATTATCGGTGTCGGCGGTGCTGGCGGCAACGCCATCAACAACATGATCCGGGCTGATCTGGCCGGGGTCAATTACCTTGCCGCCAATACGGACGCCCAGGCGTTGGCGGCTTCCCTTGCCAGTCATTCCCTGCAATTAGGGGCAGGACTGACCAGTGGCTTAGGCTCGGGCGCGCAAGTCGAAATCGGCCGTGCCGCAGCTGAGGAATCCGTCGAGGACATCAAAAAATGGGTCTCACAATGTGACCTGTTATTCATTGCCGCAGGCATGGGCGGCGGCACCGGAACCGGCGCCGCCCCGGTTATTGCCGACATCGCCCGCGACCAGCAAGCCTTGAGCGTTGGCGTTGTCACCCTGCCCTTTGACTTTGAAGGCCCACAGCGTATGCGGACCGCTACCCAAGGTATGATCGAGCTTGAAAAACTGGTCGACACCCTGATCGTGATCCCCAATCAGAACCTGTTTGCCATCGCCAATGCATCGACCACATTCGCGAACGCTTTCGTTATGGCCGACGAAGTTCTGCACGACGCCATTCGCGGCATTACCGACCTGATTGTCCTGCCCGGCCTGATTAATCTTGATTTTGCCGATGTCCGCTCTGTCATTACCAAGACCGGACGCGCCATGATGGGAACAGGCGAGGCATCAGGCGAAGGCCGCGCCATCAACGCAGCCGAGGCCGCCATTGCCAATCCGCTGCTCGATATCGTTTCCATCAAAGGAGCCGAAGGCCTTTTGATCAACGTGACCGGCGGCACCGATATGACGCTTTTTGAAATTGACGAGGCGGCGAACCGCATTCGCAGCGAAGTCGGCGGTGATAGCTTAATTATCTTCGGCAGCGCTTTCGACCCCGCCCTTGATGGCAAATTGCGGGTTTCCGTCGTCGCCACCGGACTTCAGGGGCCGCAAAGCAACAGTCGCCCGGTATCGCCCGAACCCGAACCCGAGCCTGAGCCCGAACCAACTCCGGAACCGCAGCCCGAAGCCTTCGCACCACCAGCCATCGAACCGGCCATGGCGGCAGTCATGGAAGCGGTCATGGAACACGCCAGTGAAGAGCCGGAACAGGAAACGACGGTCGCTCCTGAAGCTGAGGGGAATTCCGACTCTCATCCGATACCGGCACCGACCGTGCCGCGGCCCGAAAACGAACCTGCCGCCGCCGCACCCGCCATCAATGAGACGGAAAGCCCAACCCCGGAGCCAAAACCCGAACCTGAAGAAGTGCCCGCAATGACAGACGAGCCTTCTAAAAAGGAAAAAACCAAATTCGGCTGGGCCGGAAGAATCTTCCGCTCTTAAAACACCCCGGCATGGGTGATGGTTAGCAAACCCAGTCCGGTTGTGAAAAGTCCCAAGACAGCACTGAGGCCGTTATAGGCCCAGGTCATTGAACCGGCGACGTAACGCATGGGAACGGCGATAACCGCGCTCAAGACAGCCATGCCGATCATCGACCCAGCCCCGAACAGGACGATGTAGACAATCCTTGTCGATACCGGTTCCAGGGTTTGCATGGTCAACAACACCAATGCTGCCGATCCGGCCAGGCCGTGCATCATGCCGACGGCCAGGGCGCGCGCCGGCATACCCTTAAAGTGCTCGTGGCGGTGGCGTGCCGGATCATGGATTTTCTCACCCTGATGGGAATGGGCATGGATGTGGGCGTTGCCGTCTTCATGCCTGTGGACATGAAAATGAATGCGTTTGCGGATCAGTCGGTAGAGCACATCAGCGCCCAAACCGACCAGCATGAGCCCGACCAGGGCTTCCAGAATTTGGGCATAGGCCTGGGGTATGCTGGTGTTGAGCACGACAATCACAGCACCGAAAGCAAGCAGGGTCAGGGTATGGCCCAGCCCCCACATAACCCCCAGCGGCACCGCTTGACGGAAAGTTTTGACCCGCGTCGCCAGAACGGCTACGGCGGCAACATGGTCGGCCTCCAGCGCATGACGCATGCCGAGCAGAAAACCAAGAAACAAAATGCCGCTCATAAAATTACCGACCCTGAGAAGGAATTGATTGAAGCGTCCGTCGATATCACGAACGTGAAGGCACTGCAATGGACTCTAGTAATCAGGCAAAACCTTATGAATAACCCCTGCGCTGAGAAGTTCTTCGCTCGTCGGAAACCAGATATCGGCGTGATCGGTTGTGAAGACCTTGTTCAGGAACTCGGGGGCGATATTTTGCTGCCTGTAGAATTCCAGATCGGTTTTTTGTTCCGCCTTGCGGTCGATGTAGGCGGCCCTGAACTTGCTGTCCAGATAGAATTGATGGAATCCCAACTTGCCCTGGGCACCAAGGTTCCGCACCACCCCGGCAATAAAGGACGTCGTGCAGGCGGATTTGCATTCCTTGAACACATAAGTATTGAGGCCGTGTTTCCTGATCAATCGGGCGACACCCCGCCCCTCGGTAACGCGGCCGCCGTTGCTGCTGAGCACAACACCCTCAACCTCCGGATTTTGTTCCAGAAGCAGGTCCAGTTGCTGGGTGATGCCAATTTTGAAATCCCCTTGCAAATGAATGCGGCGCTTGTCAGCGCTTAACTCCAGGGTGAAGTCGTCAAGATCGATGGTGTCCTGGAGTTTGGGATTAAGGGGTGGCCCATTCGGGTCCGTAAACAGCGACTGAAAGGCACCGAAAATATAAAGAACGCTGATAAACAGACTGACGGCAATGCCCAACTGGGCCAACAGCACCATCATGTATGATCCCCGCTCGCTTACGAAACGTTCACCGGCCCGGATCACCCCGATGATTTGCCAGGCATAAACGATCAGCTGGAAAACAATAAAAAAGAGGATGGTGGCGATGGCCGAAGCGGTCGATTGTTCGGTAAACGGCGGGTGGGTGAAACCTTCAAGATAGGTAATGAGGATTCTTAGGCCCACCAGGTTGACCCAGAAAGACCACGCCAGTGATTGTTTACCCTGCCAATGGGAGCGGATGTATTGCATCTGTTTCTTATAGCAAGAGTATTTGTTCTTCGGGTCAGTTTTCTATAGGTTCCCGCCTCATGAAAGTTGATGACTTCGATTTTGAACTGCCGCCACAGTTTATCGCCCAAAGACCGGTAAGCCCGCGTCACCGGGCGCGGCTTCTTGTCGCCGAAAATCTGGTCGACAATATTATGGCCGAACTGCCGGCATTTCTGGAAAAAGGTGATCTTCTGGTTTTCAACGACACGCGTGTTATCCCGGCCCGTCTGAAGGGCAAGCGCGGCGACGGCGGTGTGGAAGTTACCCTGCACATGCAGATGAGCGCCGACAGTTGGAAGGTTTTCGCAAAACCGGCAAAAAAGTTACAGCTTGATAACATCATTGAGTTTGCCGAAGGATTTACAGCCCAGGTCGTTGGTAAAGGCCCAGGCGGAGAGGTGACGCTACACTTCAGTCTTTCCGGCGCGCACCTGATGTCCGCACTCGAAGCCCATGGCGGAATGCCGCTTCCACCATATATCAAACGGGAAAACATGGCTGATGAGCGCGACAAAGTGGATTATCAGACCTTGTTCGCCAACCACAAGGGCGCTGTCGCCGCCCCCACTGCAGGCCTGCATTTCACCCCACAATTGATGCAAACACTTGCTGACAAAGGCATCAACCATACCAAAGTCACCTTGCATGTGGGGGCAGGAACATTTCTGCCGGTCAAAGTCGATGACACCGAAGACCACGTCATGCACGCCGAATGGGGCGAAATCAGTGAGCAAGCCGCCGCGACCATTAACGCCGCCAAAGCCGGTGGAGGCAAAGTTGTCGCCATCGGCACGACCTCACTGAGATTGCTGGAATCCGCAACTGGCGAGGACGGCACCGTGCGTCCATTCAGCGACAAAACCGATATCTTCATCACCCCCGGTTATCGCTTTCGACTGGTCGATACATTGCTGACAAACTTCCATTTGCCACGCTCGACACTGTTTATGCTGGTTTCGGCTTTCGCTGGACTGCAAACAATGAAAAATATTTATAAAGTGGCCATGGACCGGGGCTACCGTTTCTATTCTTATGGCGATGGCTGCCTGCTTAAAAAGGACGATCAAGCGTGAACGGTACGGAATTCAAGATTCTGGGGAAAGACGGCAAGGCCCGACTGGGCCGCGTCGAAACCGCCCATGGTGGTTTCGATACCCCGGCCTTTATGCCGGTCGGCACGGCGGCGACGGTCAAGGCCATGCGTCCGGAATCTGTGGCCGAAACCGGGGCTCAGATCATCCTCGCCAACACCTATCATCTGATGCTCAGGCCGGGCGCCGAGCGCATCGAAAAACTTGGCGGCCTTCATGAATTTATGAACTGGCAGGGGCCGATCCTGACTGATTCGGGCGGCTTTCAGGTGATGTCATTGGCAGACCTTCGCAAGATGAGCGAGAAGGGTGTCACCTTTCGCTCCCACATCGATGGCTCCAAACACGAGCTGACACCGGAACGCTCCATGGATATCCAGCGTATGCTGGACGCCGACGTCACCATGGCTTTCGATGAATGCACCCCGTTCCCGGCGACGCCCGAACAGGCCGAAGAATCCATGCAACTTTCCATGCGCTGGGCCGAACGCTCCAAAGAAGCCTTCATCGAACGTCAGGGTTATGGCCTGTTCGGCATCGTCCAGGGCGGCGTCTATAAGGACTTTCGCGAACAATCCGCCGATGCCCTGAAAACCATAGGCTTTGATGGTTACGCTATCGGCGGCCTGGCCGTTGGCGAAGGGCAGGAGGTGATGTTCGATGTTCTCGACTATACGCCGGGCTTCTTGCCAACGGACAAACCACGTTATCTGATGGGTGTCGGAAAGCCTGATGATCTGGTTGGCGCGGTTATGCGGGGCGTCGATATGTTCGATTGCGTGCTGCCGACCCGTTCCGGTCGCACCTCGCAGGCCTTCACCCGCCGGGGCACGGTCAATTTGCGCAACGCCCGCCACAGCGACGATAAGCGCCCCCTTGATGAACACTGTGCCTGCCCCGCCTGTAAGGATTACAGCCGCGCCTACTTGCACCATCTTGTAAAAATTGGCGAAATACTGGGCGCTATGCTTTTGACATGGCATAACCTGCACTATTATCAGGAATTGATGGCAGGCATACGCAACGCCATCGCTGCGGGTGATCTTGAAGCTTTCACCGCTGACTTTGCAAAACAGCAAGCCCGTGGTGATATAGAGCAATTGTAGGAATCGATCATGGCTGAAAATATATACGACAACCTGAGTCAACTGGACGGCGCTGGCGAGACCCCGGCATCTCCGGAAGAAGCCATCCTGGAAACGGTCCCCAACCCGCAAGCGAAAGAGGATTATCTGGTTCGTTTCAGCTGTCCGGAATTCACGTCCGTTTGTCCGGTTACCGGCCAGCCGGATTTTGCCCATCTGGTCATCGATTACGCGCCGGATGGACTTTTGGTCGAAAGCAAATCCCTGAAACTGTATTTGGGGTCATTTCGCAATCATGGCGCTTTTCACGAAGACTGCACCGTCGCCATCGCCAAGAAAATAACCCAGGCTACGGAACCAAAATGGCTGCGCATCGGCGGCTACTGGTATCCCCGGGGCGGCATCCCCATCGATGTCTTTTATCAAACCGGCGAAAAACCCGAAGGATTATGGGTTCCCGATCAGGGTGTGCCGGGTTATCGCGGAAGAGGTTAAAATAAATGAGCGCCTACACACTTTATATCGGCAACAAAAACTATTCTTCGTGGTCGCTTAGGCCATGGCTGGCGATGAAAGTCGCCGGAATCCCGTTCGAGGAAAAACTGATTTTACTGTTCGATGATGACTGGAAGGCGAATATCGCCAAAGTCTCGCCATCGGCCCGGGTGCCGGTGCTTGTCGATGGCGGGCAGACAATTTGGGAAACCATGGCGATCCTGGAATACCTGGCCGAGCGCCATCCGGATAAAGGACTGTGGCCTGAAGGTCGTGAGGCCCGCGCCATGGCGCGCTCTGTATCAAATGAAATGCACGCAGGTTTTACGGCCCTGCGGGGCAACATGCCCATGAATATCCGCAAATCCCATCCCGGCAAGGGCATGGGCGAAGGGGTCGCCGAAGACATCGCCCGTGTGTCAGAAATCTGGAACGATTGCCGTAAGCGCTTTGGCGCGGACGGGCCATTTCTGTTCGGTAAATTCTGTAATGCCGACGCCATGTTCGCGCCGGTGGTCAGCCGCCTGACCACTTTTGCCGTCGAATTGGACGCGGTATCGGCAGCCTACCGGGACGCGGTGCAGGCGTTGCCTGAAATGATTGAATGGTCAGATGCCGGTCGGGCAGAACCCTGGACCGTGTCTGAAGACGAGATCGACTAGAGCCGATCACACTTAAACGGAATCATTACTTGATTCAGTTTAAGTGTGTGAATCGGCTCGCTGTTTAAAAAATCGATCAGTTTTTCACGTTTCGTTCAAACTAAACGTGAACTGATCTAGACGAGAGCTTGTTCGCGCTTGCGGATCATCCACCAGACAAGAAACGCCCCGAGCAACTTGGAGAGGGTCATCGCGGCAATGCCGACTGGGCTTAACAGACCCAGGATGCCTAAGAACACAGCACTGTCGACGGGCGCGCCAAGCAGGCTGGAAAACAGTATGCGTTGAGACAGGGGCCGCTTGGTAAAACTGTATACGGCCCAATCTACCAGTTCACTGACCAGGAAAGCTGCGGCACTGGCGGTGGCGACAAACGGATCGGCCATAAAATAACTGATCACCAAACCGACCAGCATCGCCAACAAAACCTTGTGGCCAATTTCACGCTGGGCAAAATCACGGACGACAAAAATAAAACCGACAGCCAACGCAACGGGTGGCCACATGGTGCCGTCAGGAAGCTCAACCAGCGGCACAACGCTAAAGGCATAGTTGACGGCGACGATCAGGGAGATGTACAGGGCGGTAAATTTATAATGCATTTTAAGTCGTTTTCCATGTGACGTATCAAGTTGGGGCGGGTAGATATCATAGATATGATCTGTTCTGCAACACTGCCAAAATAACCGGGTTGCACCAAATTTGCCGTGTTAAATATGGTTTTTGCGAAAGAACGCCATGAGTATTGAATTTTTTCTGACGTCAATCATCGTTATTCTGCTGCCCGGAACAGGCGTTCTTTATACTCTGGCCATTGGCCTTGGTCAGGGTTTCCGGCCAAGCATTGCCGCCGCGTTTGGTTGCACTTTGGGAATACTGCCCGCCGCAACGGCCAGTATCGTTGGTCTGGCTGCCATTTTTCACGCCAGCGCCATTGCCTTCCAATTCGTCAAATATCTTGGTGTGGCTTATCTTTTTTACATGGCTTGGAACATCATACGCGATAAAGGGTTACTGGATGTCTCCGAAGAACGAACCATAACGTCACTCAGGCGCATTATTACCAATGGCATGTTGATCAACATCCTCAATCCCAAGTTATCGTTATTTTTTCTGGCCTTCCTGCCGCAATTTGTTTCCGTAGGGTCAGAAAACGCCACACCAAATCTGATTTTCCTTGCCGCTGTTTTTATGCTGCTGACGTTCGTCGTCTTCGTTGGTTACGGTGCCTGTGCAGCCCTTGCCAGGGATTACATTATTTCCCGTCCAGCCGTCATGAAATGGTTGAAGCGTTGCTTCGCCGGGGCGTTCTGTTTTCTTGGCCTTAAACTGGCGCTTTTTGAAAGCTAGCTATTTATGGATTTGAAAAAATCTATCCGTGAAAAGGCGCTGCAGGCTGGTTTCGATATCGTGGGCTTTGCCTCAGCAGATACCGACAGCCGGCTAGCCACTGATCTGGGCCGATATCTGGATCAAGGTCGCCACGGCAACATGGCCTGGATGGCCCGGAACACGGATCGCAGGACATCGCCAAAAGGCTTATGGCCTGAGGTGCGCTCGGTCATCGCCCTGGGAATGAACTACGCGCCCGTCAACGCCCCCTCCGATGCCTTAAAGCGGGGCGACCGGGGCAATATCAGTGTCTATGCACGGGGCAAAGACTACCACGATCTGGTCAAGAAACGCCTGAAACAGATTGGTCGCTGGCTGGTCGATACCCAGGATTGCGAGATAAAAGTCTTCGTCGATACCGCGCCGGTGATGGAAAAACCGATAGCCCAAAAGGCCGGGATTGGCTGGCAAGGCAAACATACCAATCTGGTTTCACCCGACCTTGGATCGTGGTTTTTTCTGGGTGAAATCTACACCACACTAAATCTTGATCCCGACAAACCAACACCCGACCAATGCGGCACCTGCACCCGTTGTCTGGACGCCTGTCCGACCGATGCGCTTTCCGTGCCCTACCAGATCGACCCCCGGTCCTGCATTTCCTACCTGACCATCGAGCACAAAGAAGCCATAGACGAAGACCTGGCAAGCGCCATGGGTAACCGCATCTACGGTTGCGATGATTGTCTGGACGCCTGCCCCTGGAACAAGTTTTCATCACCCAGTCTGGAGCCGGCCTTTTTCCCAAGGGTGGAGTTGAGCGCCCCCAGATTATCGGATTTGTCAAAACTGGACGATACAGGCTTTCGTGAGTTTTTTTCCGGATCACCCATCAAACGTACCGGCCACGAACGTTTTATCCGCAATGTTCTGATCGCCATTGCCAACAGCGGTGATCAATCCCTGATAAAGGATGTGAGCTCAAGAATTGATGATCCATCCACGATTATTGCCGATACGGCCCGATGGGCACTGTCCAAGCTCGAAAAAACGCACTAGTCTACGCTGTAGGGGAAGAAAAAATTATGGCCACTCTTTCAGCAAGTGAATTGCGGACCATCAAGCGCGCACCGCTATTGATGAACCTTCCCGACGGGGTTCTGGATCAATTGTTGGAACAATCCCATGTCGTTGATTACCCGCAAAACAAGCTGCTTTTCCTGCGCGGCGACCCGGCTGATCATATCTATCTGCTGCTTGATGGCTGGGTAAAAATTTTCCGCGACACAGCCGATGGCGAACAAACCGTTATCGGCATTCTCAAACCCGGCGAAACAGTTGCCGAAGCCGCTATTTTTCTGGGCAGGGATTATCCTGCCAGTGCCGAAGTGGTCAGCCAAGCCCGCCTTTTGGAAATTCCATCGGACGCTTTTTTGAACCTGATCCGCGAAGATGGCGAGGTCGGCATCCGCATGCTCGGCACCCTGTCCCAGCGTCTGCGTAGCCTGGTTTTGCATATCGAGCAAATTCAAGCGCGCTCGACACCCCAACGGCTGGGTGAATTCCTGCTCGGTCTGTGCAGTGAAAAAGAAGGTTCTGTCACCATTGATCTTCCGTACGATAAATCACTGGTCGCGGCGCGCCTGGGCATGAAACCCGAAAGCCTGTCGCGGGCGTTGGCCAAACTGCGTTTATACGGGGTCACCACCAACGGCCACAAAATTGAACTGAGCGATATCGTCAAACTCAGGGAATTCTGTATTAGCGGCGAGTAACTAAATTCGTGTCCTGGTCAGAATTGGCCAGTAGACAATGACAAAAACCGTATATCCCCCGGCCCACAACAATCCTGCAACGCTGATCAGGTAACTTAAACTGTCACCGGGCAACTGTTCGGGGACGATGGCGACAAGAACCCGCAGCAAAGCGCCAACAATAACCATAATGTAAGCAGCCACAATCGGCGCCCCAACCTTTAGCTCTCGCCCTGAATGGCCAAGGGAAACCCGGGTCATCATTCCCAGAACCATGGTTCCCATAGCGCCCGCCGTTAGCGCGTGCAGCCCGGCGTCGCGTTCCAACCCATCGCTAAAGTGAGCTGCCGCCATTAAGCCCAAGCCAACGGCCAGCCACAAATGCCCGACGTGCAGAACCCAGACAAGCGGGTCATCCAGAATCAACATCGTCTTCCAGCGCACCATTCGCATAAGCAAGGCAAGGGCTGCCACCGCCGCCACAACGCCCGCACCCGGAAGGTCAAAAAGATCGAATGCTGCGGCCAGGATCAGACTGACGATGACAACCCCGGTAACATGGCCCGGGGTTTGCGTATCAACATCTATTTGCTGGCGGCGCAGGGCATTTGCAGTAAAACCGGGAATCACCCGGCCACTAATCAGGGTGACCAGCAGGACAACCACGTAAATGCCCAGGTTAAGTCCAAAACCGGCTGAGTCCGATAAAACCTGCATCGCCTCCAAATGCATCATGACGTTGGCCCCGAACAGCACGAAAAGGATGACCAGAACAATGTAGTTGCGCCTCATTTTATGGGCGAGCAGCCTTTTGCCAATATAAAGCGCCAACACAGGAATCATTGCCAGATCAACAACGGCGACAAAAACCGGCCCTGCCGGTCCGCCAAGCCACATGGCAAGACGGCCGGCGAGCCAGATCAACACCAGCAAGCCCAACTGCCAACCCCTGAACGGTCCGGTGCGGGTCCAGTTGGGCACCGCCGTCAGCAAAAATCCGGCGGCGGCGGCGATAACCAAGCCGAAGATCATTTCGTGGCCATGCCAATAAGACGGGGCGAATTCACCGGGTGTCGCGCCGTAACCCGTATAAGCCAGCACCCAGGCCAGAACCGGAACCACGCCTGACAGGCCGGCAAAGATAAAGAACGGCCTGAAGCCGGCGCTTAAAACAGCGCTGGTGTCGGCACCTTCGGGTTGGTCGTGCTCATTTATGGGAATTGGGGTGTTCATCTATTTTATTTGCGCCTTTTTTTGGCCCCTTTTAAATCATTGAATGGCACCATATTCAATCACCATCAAGGCCACCTTGATGATGATCAAAAGCCCGTCGCTTGACGAGACAGGGTGTCCTGTGGTCACGTCACGGCAACGAAAAACTATTATTGAGATAACCTTATGCATACGCGTCTTTTCATAGCCGCCTTGTTTGGCGTCATTTTGCTACTAACCGCCACCCCCGGTCAGGCAGCCGAAACGCAAAAAGAACCCGGTCATGTGTTTCGCGATTGTGATATCTGTCCTGAAATGGTGGTCATACCCGCAGGTTCTTTCACCATGGGCAGCGACGGACGCCACAAGTTCGAGCGCCCGTCCCGCAAGGTGACCATTGCCAAACCCTTCGCCATGGGAGTTTACGAAGTCACCTTTGATGAATGGCAAAGCTGTTTTGACGAGGGTGGTTGCCCGCGTATCCCCGATGATCACAAATGGGGCCGTGGACGTCGCCCGATAATGAATATTACCTGGTTTGAAACCCAGCCCTTTGTCGAATGGCTGAGCAAGAAAACAGGCCAAACATACAGACTGCCTTCGGAAGCCGAATGGGAATATGCGGCCCGCGCCGGCACCACCACGGAATTCTGGTGGGGGGACGAGGTTGGTGAAAACCTGGCCAACTGTCGTGATTGCAAAAGCAAGTGGAGCAAGAAGGGTTCGGCCCCCGTAGGCTCGTTCGCGGCCAATCCGTTTGGCCTGTACGACGTTCACGGTAATGAGTGGGAATGGATGGAAGATTGCTGGAACCCTGATCAGAAAGGCGCCCCCACTGACGGATCGGCCCGCTTTGACGGCCAGTGCCAATACCGGGTCATGCGATCGGGTTCGTGGTATTACTTTTCAAAGAATATTCGCTCGGCCTGGCGCTTCAAGAATGATGCCCGGGTCAAAAGCTATGGCATCGGTATGCGGGTTGTGCGCGAACTGCCTTAAAGTCCAGGTGTTATTTCTTGGTCTTGTCAGCACCCTTTAAATTATTGAGCTGCTTCTGCATGGCCTCAAGCTGAGCCAGCAGTTGTTCCATATTCTGTTCCGGATCGGCCTGCATTTCAGTTGCGGCTTTCGGGGCGGCCTTGCCGGCATCGTCCCCGGTTGCGCCCAGGAACGGCGTGAACATTTTCATCGCCCCCTCAAACAGGGCCATATTCTGTTTGCCCATTTCTTCAAATTGCTGAAACGGCATCAGTCCATCAAGAGCGTCACTCATGTAGTGGCGCATCTGTTCCTGATTACGGGCAAATGACCCCATTGAATGATCAAGATATTGCGGCACCAGTGACTGTAGGCTGTCACCATAGAAACTGATCAAATGACGCAGGAAGTTTATGGGAAGTAAATTCTGCCCGCCCTTCGATTCTTCCTCGACGATTATATGGGTCAGCACCTGGCGAGTGATGTCATCACCTGACTTGGCGTCGAAGACGGCGAAGTCGGTTCCGTCCTTGACCATCTGCGACAGGTGGTCGAGGGTCACGTAGCTACTGGTGGCCGTATTATAAAGCCGCCGGTTGGCGTACTTCTTGATGGTGATCGGCTTTTCTTCATCAGTTGATTTTTTGGCCATGACCGGACTTCTTTTTCCTACAGTTTAACCCAATGTTCGCAATCGCGGGAGTGGATACACCTATGTATCATAGAACCTTTAGCGTGAAAATGCTGCAATGCAATGAAAAAAATGCTGCACTTGGCCAAATTGGCAAGCGGGCTTTCTCTGGCTTGGCAGCCGCGCTATAGTGACGGGTATTTAACGGGATCCTGAATGATGGCGCAAACACCTGATATTGATGAATTGGCGCGCCGTTATCTTGATCTTTGGCAGCAGCATCTTGGCGATCTTGCCGCCGATGACGGGATCGCCGAAACGTTGGCCAAAGCCATGGAATTAATGAATGGTTCGGCCACAGCCTTCGCCAATATGGCTCAGCAAACCGCTTCCCAGGCAGGAGAAACCAACCATGGCGGAGGAAAAAAAGAACCATCAGGGTCCGCGTCCGCTAGCCCTGCACTTAAGCATTCAGACAATGACCTGGATAAGCTCGCTGGCCGCATTGAAGAACTTGAACGACGGATCGCTGAACTTGAGTCCGCCCCTGGCGGCACAGGCAAGCGCGCTAAAGGACGATCTTCAGGGGGTAAATCCTGACGATTTCCGTGACGCCGTTGAACAACAAACCCGTCTTCGCCTTGCCCAATTTGCGGACGGTGTCAGCGACTACCGCAACTTCAAACGCTCAAGTCCTTTAAGCGAACCCCCGGTTATCTGGTCGGAAGGTTCAACCCGGCTGCTTGATTACGACCCGTCTTCAGAGGGTCAGCCGATATTGTTTGTACCATCGTTGGTCAACCGCGGTTACATCCTTGATCTTGATGAACGTCACAGCCTGCTACGTGACCTGACCCGCCGGGGCTTTCGTCCTTTGCTTGTCGATTGGGGGGCGCCGGGAACCATGGAAGCGGAATTTTCCTTAAATGACTATATCGACGGAAGGCTCGCCCGCGCCCTTCAGGCAGCCCATGATTTAAATGATCAGCCCGTCGCCGTGGCCGGATACTGTATGGGCGGTTTGCTGGCCCTGGGCTTGGCCGCAATCCGGCCTGAGCAAATATCAGCCCTTGTTTTGATGGCGACGCCGTGGGACTTCCACGCCATGGAGGCTGGCAAAACACGGATGCTTGGGGCGATGATACCGGCCATTGAAAACATGCTGAAGACGACACAAACCCTACCTGTCGATGTCCTGCAAGCGATGTTTGCCAGCCTTGACCCACAACAAAACGCCGTCAAGTTCAGGGCGTTTGCGGCCCTCAGCAAGGGCACCGCCCGGGCCAGGCTTTTCGTCGCCCTTGAAGACTGGCTCAACGATGGTGTCCCGCTGGCCGGACCAACGGCAATGGAATGCCTGAACGGCTGGTATGTTAAAAATGATCCGGGCTGCGGCGTCTGGAAAATTTCCGGAAAAACCATACGGCCTGAGCAGATAAAAATCCCGTCACTGGTTATCGTTCCCCTGGATGATCGTATCGTGCCGCCCCGGACGGCCTTACCCCTGGCCGATAAATTACCCCATTGCCAGTGCCTGAAAATCAAGGCCGGGCATATCGGCATGGTCGCTGGCTCCCGGGCCCGGGGCTCTTTGTACGCACCCCTTGCAAAATGGCTCGATAAAACCCTCGCCTGAACATGGTGCAGTGCAGCATTTTGGCCTTGCCACCTAATTGTGTGGCTTCTATAACCAATAAAGATACGTCTAACAAAAAGACTTGAAATCAAACGGAGGATATTTCCATGACCGAAGTCGTCATTGCCGGTGCCGTGCGTACACCCGTCGGTTCATTCAACGGATCTTTAAGTGCCCTTCCCGCCCACGAACTTGGCGCCATCGCCATTAGCGAGGCGCTCAGCCGGGCTAAAGTCGATCCGAAAGACGTCTCGGAAGTTATCCTTGGTCAGATTTTGTCGGCAGGAACCGGTCAGAACCCGGCCCGTCAGGCCGCTATCAGCGCCGGCATTCCTGTTGAAAGCACAGCTTATGGCATCAACCAGCTTTGTGGTTCCGGCCTGCGTACGGTAGCCCTGGGAAGCCAGGCGATCAAAACCGGAGATTCTGACATTGTCGTCGCCGGTGGTCAGGAAAGCATGAGCCAGTCACCCCATGTCATGCACCTGCGCAATGGCACCAAAATGGGTAACGCCGAACTGATCGACACGATGATCAAGGACGGTTTGTGGGATGCCTTCAACGGTTATCACATGGGCACAACGGCCGAAAACGTCGCCGAACAGTTCCAGTTGACCCGCGATGAACAGGACGCCTTTGCCGCAGCCTCTCAGAACAAGGCCGAAGCAGCCATGAACGCAGGGCGCTTCAAGGACGAAATTGTTCCCGTCACCATCAAGACCCGCAAGGGTGAGACTGTAGTCGACACGGATGAATACCCGAAAGCCGGAGTCACTGCCGAAGGTCTTGGCGGCTTACGCCCGGCCTTCTCAAAAGAAGGCACGGTTACCGCAGGCAATGCATCGGGCATCAATGACGGCGCCGCCGTCGTCGTCCTGATGAGCGCTGAGGAAGCCGAAAAGCGTGGCGTTGAACCGCTCGCCCGTATTGTTTCGTGGGCGACCGCTGGTGTTGACCCGTCGATCATGGGCACCGGACCAATCCCGGCCAGCCGTCAGGCGCTTGAAAAAGCCGGGTGGAGTGTTGACGACCTGGACCTGATTGAAGCAAACGAAGCCTTTGCCGCCCAAGCCTGCGCCGTCAACAAGGACCTGGGCTGGGATACGGACAATGTCAACGTCAACGGTGGGGCCATCGCACTGGGTCATCCGATTGGCGCTTCAGGCGCACGGGTGTTGGTTACCCTGCTGCACGAAATGCAAAAGCGCGATTCCAAGAAAGGTCTCGCCACACTTTGCATTGGCGGCGGCATGGGCATCGCCATGTGCGTTGAGCGTCCTTAAAACAGATAAAATCCTAGGGGGGAGATACATCATGACTCGTACTGCACTGGTCACCGGGGGAACGCGCGGCATTGGCCAAGCCGTATCGGTTGCTCTCAAGCAAGCAGGTTACAGCGTCGCCGCCAGTTACGCCGGTAACGATGAAGCAGCAGGCGCTTTCAAGGATGAAACCGGGATTCCCGTCTTCAAGTTCGACGTCGGCGATTTCGAAGCGTGTGCTGCGGCCATTAGCGCCATTGAAAACGAGTTGGGCCCTGTCGACATTCTGGTCAACAACGCCGGCATCACCCGCGACGGGATGCTTCACAAGATGTCGCTGGAGCAATGGAGTGCGGTTATCAACACCAACCTGAACGGCCTGTTCAACACCACCCGCAATGTCATTGAAGGTATGCGGGAGCGCAAGTTCGGGCGCATCATCAACATCAGCTCGATCAACGGTCAGAAGGGCCAGATGGGCCAGGCCAATTATTCCGCTGCCAAGGCAGGTGATATCGGCTTTACCAAGGCCGTCGCCCAGGAAAATGCCTTCAAGGGCATTACTGTTAACGCCATTGCACCGGGCTACATCGGCACCGAAATGGTGCGGGCCGTGCCACAAGATGTTCTCGACAGCAAAATCATCCCGCAGATTCCGGTTGGTCGTCTGGGTGAACCCGAAGAAATCGCCCGGTGTGTGCTATTTTTAGCCGCCGACGACGCAGGATTCATCACCGGTTCGACCCTGTCGGCAAACGGTGGTCAATACATGGCCTGAACCTGGGCCTGTTAAACGATTTTTTAAGACAAAATCGTACAAAATCACCGGCTATCGTATTATATGTCATTTAGTCGATGATTTTGCGAGTTTTCCAATGTTTGAGTTCCTGTGCCGGTGGTGTCGCCCCAAAGTCACATCCAGCCTTGCCCTAAGCTTGCTTGTGGGCCTGACGGCGGTTATTCCGGCGTCGGCTGACGCCGCATCAAAAACAAACGGTGAAAAAAAAGTCGCTTTGTCCTTCGCCAATCTGTCCAATAACAAAGCCAAGAAGGTGAAGAAAGTTTCCAAGCGCTATCCCAAACCGGGATTCTACGGAAAAACGCTCCCCAAAAGACTGTATAAAGGCATCACCCTGATCGGCACCGGCATCAACGGCAACGGGATTGCCAGTAATGCCGTCTTTTTCGTCAAGATCAAGGAAGCCATTGACCTAATCGAGGCCCGGGCCCCCGGCATCTACAGCCTGATGAAGGACATTAATCCGAAGGGTCGGCGGGTCATTTATTACACCGGAAAAATCGGTCCGGCATCCTTCGCCAATTGGAGCACCGATTACGTGGTCAACATTTCAGCGACCAACATCAATGAAGACCCGGTTTTTGAAAACACCGTCTATTCCCTCGCCGCGACGCTGGTCCATGAACTTGTCGGCCATGGCCGTCAGCAAGCCGATCACCGTGTCTGGGCAATGTACGACTGGTGCGGCAAGGACAGCTCTGAGGTCCTTGGTGTCGTTCAACAAGCCAACCACACCGGGGCTAATAGCGGCCTTATCGAATATGAACCCAACCTGTTCGCCAAGTGGTTTCTGGAATCTGTCCGCGGCGTTTACCCCAACCTCAATGAGCCAGCGGTGCGCCGTTACGTCAAAACCGTACGTTTGATAAAAAAGCGGTTCCCCGGCTGGTACGATGACCGCAAACCGGCACGGGCCTTACTGTCAGAATTCACAAGCCGGTTCAGGGAAGTTTGCCCCGGTCAAAAATACACACCCCATCCCGTGCCATCATATTAAACAATGACCCGCCCTGAAATGAGCGGCCGGGCGACCCTGATCGGGGCCAGTGCGGTGCTGATGTGGGCGACGTTGGCGCTGCTAACGACCCTGACCGGTGTGGTGCCGCCCTTTCAACTTGTCGCCATGGCCTTTGCCATCGCCTTCGGTTTAAGTCTTTGCAAATGGATGCTGGCAGCAGAGAGCATCCTTCGACACCTGAAATTGCCCCTGCCAGTCTGGGCCTTAGGTGTTGGCGGCCTGTTCGGTTATCACTTTTTTTATTTTTTAGCCCTAAGAAATGCACCGCCCATCGAGGCCGGTTTGATCGCTTATATGTGGCCCTTATTAATCGTCGTCTGTTCGGCCCTGTTGCCCGGCGAAAAACTGCGCTGGTGGCACCTTGCCGGTGGCTTCGCCGGTTTGGCGGGAACCGTGGTTCTGGTCACCGGCAACGGCGAGACCGGCAGCTTTGGTGGTTTTAAATCCGAATACTGGCTGGGTTACCTGATGGCCGTCCTTTGCGCCCTGACCTGGACCGGATATTCGATTTTAAGCCGCCGCCTGTCCCATATTCCAAGCGATGCTATTGGTGGCTTTTGTGGCGTGACAGCCTTTCTCGCCCTGCTTGCCCACCTGGCGTTTGAAACAACGATTTGGCCGCAAGGCGAACAATGGCTGGCAGTCGCGGGACTTGGTATTGGCCCCGTCGGGGTGGCGTTTTTCACTTGGGACATTGGCGTTAAACACGGCCATATTCAGGCCCTGGGAGCGATGGCCTACGCCGCACCGCTGTTATCAACCCTGTTGCTCATCGCCTTTGGTCAGGGTGAAGCAACGTTTCAGGTCGCCATTGCCTGTGTTCTGATCGTCGGCGGGGCTGTGCTGGCGTCAAAAGATCTATTGAAAAAAACCTAGAAATTATCCTTGCGACGGCGGATTTCAGCAAAAGCCGGGATCGCGTCCTGGCCCTGCAGCCCTGCGGCATGCAGCAAATCACCATGATCGGCGCGCAGGAACGGATTGACCCGCTTTTCTTCACCAAGGTTCGAGGGCACCGTTGGCTTGCCCTGTTCGCGAAGCGCAACCACTTCGGCTGCCCGGCGTTTTAAATCTGCGTTGGCCGGTTCAACGCTAAGGGCGAAATCAGCGTTCGCGTTGGTGTATTCGTGAGCACAGTAAACCAGCGTATCATCAGGCAACGCCCGCAATTTTAAAAGCGACGTCCACATTTGTTCGGCGGTTCCTTCAAACAACCGACCGCAACCCATGGAAAACAGAGTGTCGCCTGAAAACAGCGCCTTGTCCTGCTCAAACCAATAGGCGATATGACCACTGGTGTGGCCGGGAACATCGAAAACCCTGGCCTGGTGAGTGCCGATGGAGATGCCGTCACCCTCGCCAATCCGCACATCGATACCCGGAATTCTGGCCGCATCGACACCGGCCCCGACGATGGTGCAGCCGGTAACTTCTTTAAGCTCCAGATTTGCGCCGGTATGATCACCGTGATGATGGGTGTTGAGAATATGGCTCAAAGTCCAACCATGCTGCGCCAGGGCATCAATTACCGGGCCCGCAACCGCCGGATCGACGGCGGCGGTCTCGCCGCTTTCGGAATCGTGAACCAGATAGATAAAGTTATCCCCGAGTACCGGGATTTGTTCAATGGTGAGGGCGGGCATGGAAACTCCTGAAAAAAGTATCAACAAGACTATCATCTGCGGCCAAAAGATGCACTAAACTAGCACCATGTGGACAGACGCTATCGATTTGAGAGACTTTTATGCGACTCCGCTGGGCGGGGTGGCGCGCCGAATGATCCGGCGGCGCATTCGTTCCCTGTGGCCGGATGTCAGCGGCATGGATGTTCTTGGCCTTGGCTTCACCACGCCGTACCTGCGCGCCTTTCTGGGGGAGGCGACACGAACTCTTGCCGCCATGCCCGTTACCCAGGGGGTCTTGCACTGGCCTGCCGAAGGCAAGGGCCTGACCACTTTGGTCGATGAAACAGAGCTTCCTTTTGCCGACGTCTCCATGGACCGGATCTTGTTGGTCCATGCCCTTGAAAGCACTGAAAATGTTCGCCCGATGATGCGCGAGGCGTGGCGCGTACTGGCCAGCGGCGGTCGCCTGATGGTCGTCGTCCCCAACCGACGGGGCCTTTGGGCGCGCTTCGAGCGGACCCCCTTCGGGCGCGGCAGGCCTTATTCTTCGGGCCAGTTGTCGACAGTTTTGCGCGAGAGCATGTTCACGCCGCTGACAACCGAACGGGCGCTGTTTCTGCCACCGACCCGCTCACGGATGATTCTGTCTTCAGGGTTGGCGTTAGAAGAAATTGGCAGGCGATGGTACCCGGCTTTTGCGGGTGTCACCATTCTTGAAGCGACCAAGCAGATTTACGCAGGTCAGGTGGAAACCAACAAGAAACGACCCGTCATGGCCATACCACAACGCGACACCAGCGCTTCGACACGCAGTTAGAGCACTTCCGGGCTAATATGAATCACTCTGATGGGGCAGATCGGCCCGGAAATGCTCTAGCACATCAACAGGAAGACCGCCTGTTCACCAAGCAGATTTGACAGGAACGGCGCCATATCGATCCGGCGGAATGCCGAGCCATTGTGATCGAGCGAGATCGAACGCTCGACGGCAATACCCATTTCCTTACACAGGATGGTAAAATCCTTGATCGTGCAAAAATGAATATTCGGCGTTTCATACCACTGATGAGGCAGGGTATCGCTGACCGGCATCCGGCCTTTAAAAACCAGATGGGTGCGGACCCGCCAATGGGCGAAATTCGGGAACGATATAATGGCGTGGCGACCGATCCTCAACAATTGTTCGAGCACCTCCCGGGGCGCATCCATGGCCTGCAGGGTTTGGCTGAGGACAACATAATCAAAAGCCTGGTCCGGATAATCCTTGAGATCAACGTTGGCATCCCCCTGAATCACAGACAAACCGTTACTGACACAAGCATTAACGCCTTCGGTACCAAGCTCGATGCCTCGCCCGTCGACCTGTTTGAAGTGAACCAGATAGTCCAGCAACGTGCCCATGCCACAACCAACATCAAGCACCCGTGTACCGGGTTCGATCATATCGGCGATGATCTGCAAGTCGATACGGATCGACTTGGGTTGGTCCTCGATCATCATTTTGGCAGACCCCTGAGTTCGGCAGCACCCTCAAGAAAGCCACCAAGCACCCTGAAAAATTCCGGTTCGTTGAGCAGGAAAGCATCATGGCCCTTGTCGGATTCAATTTCGGCAAAACTGACGTTAGCGGCGACGGCATTTAAGGCATGGACGATTTCCCGGTTACCCTCGGTCGGAAACAGCCAGTCACTGGTGAACGAAAACACGCAGAACCGGGTTTTCGTATCCCTGAAGGCATTGGCCAGCACGCCTTCGTAATCACCACCCAAATCGAAATAATCCATAGCCCGGGTGGTATAGAGATAGGAGTTGGCGTCAAAGCGATCAACGAAGGTGATGCCTTGGTGACGCAGATAACTTTCGACCTGAAAATCAGCATCAAAGCCGTAACTCAGGGCGTCGCGTTCTTGCAGGCGGCGTCCAAACTTGCGTTGCAAGGCGGCTTGCGACAGATAGGTGATGTGGGCCGCCATGCGGGCCACTGCCAAGCCCCGGTGCGGGCGCTTGTCCTGTGACGGATAATCGCCGCCGCACCAGTCCGGATCGGCCATAATGGCTTGCCTGCCTACCTCGTGGAAGGCGATGTTCTGGGCCGAATGACGTGCCGCCGTGGCGATGGGAATGGCGGCGAAAACACGGTCCGAATATTTCGCGGCCCATTCCAAAACCTGCATACCGCCCATTGAACCACCAAGCACGGCAAAAAGCTGGTCAATGCCCAAATGGTCGATCAAACGGGCCTGCACACGGACCATATCGGCAACGGTGGTAACGGGGAAATCAAGACCCCATGCCTTACCGGTTTCCGGGTTGATATCCTTCGGCCCCGTTGTCCCCATGCAACCGCTTAGGATATTGGAGCAAATGACAAAAAAACGGTCCGTATCAATGGTTTTACCTGCGCCGACCAATTCGCTCCACCAGCCGGGTTTACCAGTCATGGGATGGGTTTCGGCGACGAATTGGTCACCGGTCAGGGCGTGACAAATCAGCACGGCGTTGGACTTGTCTTCGTTCAGTTGACCATAGGTCTGATAAGCGACGGTAATGTCTTTGAGGCTGACCCCGCAATCCAGGCGCACGGGTTCGTCCTGGGCCAATTGCACGCGTAGCCCCGGTATTTCTGTATCCTGGTTAGCTGCATTTTCATTCAGCGTTGTCGTCATTTCCAGGGTTCGCCCTTCCTTATTGCGCCTCATAGCTAAGAATCAGACCCATCGCTGTCAATGTTTTCTTTGATTTTAGCATGCCATACGATTATCACTACTTCCCTTCTGCTGGTATTCATTTAAGCCGGAACCCAAGCGATGAGCGCTAAATCACCCCTCGACGCCTTACGTCGGAAAATCGATGCCATAGACGATGCCATCCATGACCTGATCATGGAGCGCACGACGGTGGTCGAGCGTGTCCGCGAGGCGAAGCGTGGCCAACCGGTAAAAATACGCCCGGCTCGCGAATGCTCGATCCTGTATCGCCTGATTGGCCGCCATAAGGGACCCTTTCCCAAACGCGAGCTGGCCCGTATCTGGCGCGAGCTGATTGTCGCTACCTTATCCTTTGAAGGCCCGTTTTCAATCGCCGTGCACATGCCGGATGCCGCAGCTCCTGACGAACCCCGCCATGACCGCCGCAGTGGCCACTGGAACATGGCACGCGATCACTTTGGTTCCTTTACCCCGATGCAAGGCTTCTCGAGCGCCCGCAGGCTGTTTGACGCCGTGCGCACCCACGAAGCGACGGTCGGTGTGCTGGCCTTGCCGGGACTGGGCGACGATAACCCATGGTGGCCGCATCTTGCCTCAAAGCGCCCCGACACGCCGCGTATCACCACCCGCCTGCCCTTTATCGGCTCGCCCGATGACAGAGGCCCCAATGACCAGGCCCTGGTGATCTGCCCGGTGGCCGCCGAACCGACGGACCGGGATCACACTTATCTGGTCGTCGAAACAGCCGATCAAATCAGTCTGGAACGCCTAAACTCATCACTGAAGAAAGCCCGTATGGAACCCCGGTTCACGGCTTCCTGGAACGATCCGGACACCCCGGAGCACTTCCTTTACCTGGCGGAGGTTGAGGGCTTTATCACCGATGATGACCAAAAAATCATTCGCCTTTCAGAACAGCTTGAAGGCGTCGCCTCCTCGATCATGTCGATTGGCAGTTACGGCCTGCCGCTAACGCCTGAAGAACTCGAAACTTAAAAAATAAACTGGAATTTTGTTTTATGAGCGCGCCTCAACCCAAACCCGGAATTCTTGATATTTCGCCTTATGTCGGCGGCGGTAGTGAAATCGCCGGCGTTTCGCGGGTCATCAAGCTGGCCTCCAACGAAGGCGCATTGGGTCCCAGCCCGAAAGCCATGCAGGCCTATAACGATCAGGCAGAAACCCTGCACCGCTACCCTGACGGGGCCGCCAGCGCCCTGCGCCAGGGACTGGCTGCGGCATACGGGCTTGATGCTAAACGCATTGTCTGCGGCGCCGGTTCCGATGAACTGCTCGATATGCTGGCCCGCGCCTACGCCGGGCCGGGTGATGAAGTGATGTTCACCGAGCATGGCTTCCTGATGTACCCCATTGCCGCCATGGGGGTTGGCGCGACACCGGTTGCCGTGCCTGAGAAGAACCTGCACGCCGATGTGGACGCGATGCTCGACAGGGCTGGCCCAAAAACGAAAATTCTGTACCTGGCCAATCCCAACAACCCGACCGGCACCTACTTGCCTGACGGTGAAATCAGACGTCTGCGTGAAGGTTTGCCCGCTCATGTTTTGCTGGTCATCGACGCCGCTTACGCCGAATACGTCACCCGAAACGATTATGCTGCGGGCAGTCAGTTGGTCGATGAATGTGACAACGTGGTGATGACGCGGACATTTTCAAAAATTTACGCCCTCGGCGGTTTGCGCCTGGGATGGGCCTACTGCCCGGCCTCTGTCGCCGATGTTCTGAACCGTCTGCGCGGCCCCTTCAACGTCGCCACCCCGGCCCTTGCCGCTGGCCTTGCCGCCCTTGGCGATGTCGCTTTCACCGACACCGTGCGGGCCCATACCGCGACCTGGTTTGACTGGACAAAAAACGAGCTGACCAAACTGGGCATTGAAGTGCCCTCGCAGGTTGGCAACTTCGTGCTCGCCCGTTTCCCGGAGTCCGCTGACAAGGATGCCGAGGCCGCCGACGGCTTCCTCAATAGCCGTGGCATTATTGTTCGCCGCATGGCCGGTTACGGCTTACCTGATTGCTTGCGCATCACCATCGGCCGGGAAGATGAAATGCGATCACTTATGGAAGCCCTGAGTGAGTTTATGGGACAATGAGCAACACCTCTCCCCCGTTTGACAAGATCGCCCTGCTCGGTATCGGCCTGATCGGATCGTCGCTTGCCCGCGCAGCAAAAAAACACGGCCTTGCGGATCATGTCGCCATTTACACGCGCAGCCCTGCAACCCTGGCCAAGGCCGAAGAGCTTGATCTTGGTGATAGTTACAGTGGCGATCCTGCCGAGGCCGTTCGCGACGCTGATTTGGTGGTTCTCTGCGTTCCCCTGGGTGCTTACGAAAGTATCGCGAAGGCCATGGCCCCGGGACTGAAACCCGGATCTATCGTCAGCGATGTCGGCTCGACCAAGCAATCGGTGTTTGGCGACGTCATGGCACATCTACCCGCTGGCACCCATCTGGTGCCCGCCCATCCGGTTGCTGGCACCGCTGAATCAGGCCCCGAAGCGGGTTATGCCAAATTATTCGAGGATCACTGGTGCATTCTGACCCCGGCCCAGGGTACAGAGCGCGCCGCCATAGACAAGGTCCAGGACATGTGGATCCGCTGCGGCATGATGGTCGAAGAAATGGATGCGGCCCATCATGATCATGTTCTGGCTATCACCTCGCATCTGCCGCAATTAATTTCCTATACCATTGTCGGCACGGTCACAGACTTGCAAGACGACCTGAAGAAAGAAGTCACCAAATTCGCCGCCGGGGGCTTGCGCGACTTTACGCGTATCGCGGCTTCCGACCCTGTCATGTGGCGCGATGTCTGTCTGAAGAACAAGGATGCTGTGCTCGATGTGCTGGGTCGCTTTACCGAAGATTTGACAGCATTGCAGCGTTCCATCCGTCGCGGTGAAGGCGATGCCCTGCACGAAGCCTTTACCCGTACCCGGGAAATCCGCCGTGGCGTTATCGAGGCCAAGCAGGACTTCATCGACGTTAAAACCGAAGACAACGGCGATCGCTAGTTTTTAAATCCTCGCCAATCGACTTTCGGCAACTCCATCAGGGCGATGGGGCCCGCGTAGAGGCGGCCTGACTGGGCGCTGAGGGCCAGATTAAGATGCGCCGGGCCCCCGCTTGAAGATTTTCTGGATAACACGCCAAGAACCATCTTGGCGGTAGTGGCGTCACGGGATTTGACCACACCAAGCTGCTTAAGAGCGTCGATGGTCTCAAAAAATCCCTCAACACGAGCCGTCAGCGCACCAATCGGCTGCAACTTGTCATCAAGGGCGAGGGTGCCATCGGCGCGGAATTTCAATGGTCCGTGCTGAAAATTTAAAGTGCCGATTTCGATCGTGCCGCCATTGTCGCGCCAGTTCTCAAGGGACTCCACCAAAGGCCCCTGATCGAAGCTGCCCATCTGTCGGGCCTCAAGAGCCAGACTTTGAACAAGCCCGCCAAGCGGTGAGGCATTTAGCCATGGCCCTTCAATCCCCTGCATGGAAGCCGACAGGCTGGCGCTTGCCGTCAGGTAATCGGCCTTGCCGGTGACCAGACGTTCGATTTGCAGATCGGCGACGGCGACGCTTATACCTGTTTGACCAATCGTCTCGGCCTTCAGTTCAATTCCTTTTAGCAGCAGGTGGCCTGACCGGGGTTCTCCTCCCGAAAGCCTGAGAGCAAGCTCGGCCTTCTCAGCCTCGCCGTTGAAGGTTTCTGTTTTCCCCTTAAGGGCAAGGGCCAGCATCTGGGAGCCCGATGTGGTGGCCCGGATATCCTGCACGTTCCAGGGCTTGATCATCAGGTTCAGGTTGTCCGCTTCCCAACCCCACGGCGACCTTACATGAGGGGCGCCAAAACCGGGATTGATGAACCTCAGCCTGATCGAAAAAGGAAACCCCGATGTGACGAGCGAATCATGACGCACGGTGAAACCGTTGGCGCGTTGCGTATCGATCCATTGAACGACGGCGTCGCGGGATTTCGTGGCAACGCTGAACCAGAACAGGGAATAAGCCAAAGCCAGCAGCGCCAGCCCGGCCGCGGCAA
This sequence comes from Rhodospirillaceae bacterium, assembly GCA_018662005.1. Lineage (NCBI taxonomy): Bacteria > Pseudomonadati > Pseudomonadota > Alphaproteobacteria > Rhodospirillales > Rhodospirillaceae > Rhodospirillaceae bacterium. Next base: position 78,633 of record JABJHA010000012.1, read on the forward strand.
TCCACCAGGGGCGTCGGCGCGGTTTTAATGGAGGGTTGTCAAAATTTGCCATGACGGTATTTATAGGAGTCCTAGATCAGTTTTTCACGTTTCGTTTGAGCACGTTGTGTTCAAACGAAACGTGAAAAACTGATCGATTTTTTAAAGAGCGAGCCGATTTACACACTTAAACGGAATCAATTAATGATTCCGTTTAAGTGTGATCGGCTCTAACGTCAACTCACAATGATTGCTGATATGAATCCACCCCTGTTTGAACCACAAGAAGGTATCTGGATCTTCGGCTACGCCTCGCTGATGTGGAAGCCGGGCTTCCCCTATCTTGAAGCCCAACCGGCTTTGTTGCGGGGCTACCACCGCTCGCTGTGCGTCTACTCGACGCGCTACCGGGGGACGCCGGAAAAACCGGGGTTGGTGATGGGGCTTGACCACGGCGGCTCATGCAAGGGCCGGGCCTTCCTGCTGGCCGCAAAGGACGTGCCCCAGGTCATGGAATACCTGCATGAACGCGAGATGGATACCGGCATTTATCAGCCAAAATTTCTGGGCGTCCGCCTGGGTGATGGCAGGCACGTGCAGGCCTATAACTTCATCGTCCGCTGCGACCATGAGCAGTACACCGGCAAGCAAACCATTGAACAGGCGGTCAAACTGGTCCGCCAAGGCAATGGCCCCATGGGCACGTCCCTGGAATACCTGCAAAACACTCTCGATCACCTGGACGAAATGGGCGTCGTCGAAGGCCCGTTGCATGAAATTTGCGCACGAACGAAAGCCAAGTAGCTGACCATTAATATTTTCTTGAATCGGAAACAGCGATGATTGATTTCTCAAATAAAGTCGCCCTTGTCACCGGCGGTTCGCGCGGTATTGGCGCGGCCACGGTCAAGGCCATGGTATCGGCTGGGGCCGGGGTTGTTTTACATTACGGATCAAATCGGAAAGCCGCTGAAATGACGGCGGAAGAGGCCGGTCGCGAACAGTGTCATCTGGTTGGCGCTGACCTGAACGACGCAGAGGCGGCGGGGGTTTTGTGGCGTCAGGCGCTTTCCTGGAAAGGCCAGATCGATATTGTCGTCAACAACGCCGGTGTCTTTGAAGCGGCGGCGCGTGATTGTTCCGATCAACACTGGCAGGAGGTGTGGCAACGCACCATGCAGATTAACCTGATTGCGACGGCGGATTTATGTCGTCAGGCCATCAATCACTGGCAGCAAAAGAGTGTCGGCGGTTGCATCGTCAATGTCGCCAGCCGCGCCGCATTCCGTGGCGACGGCCCGGATTACTGGTCCTATGCAGCATCCAAGGGTGGCATGACAGCGCTGACCAAGACGTTGGCCCGAGCCTATAGCGCCGATGGCATTTACACCTACGGGGTCGCCCCGGGGTTCGTCAGCACCGACATGGCCCTCGAAGCCTTTGATCTGGACCCGACACTAAAAGAGCGCGTGGTCAGTGAAATTCCCATGGGCGACATCGCCCCGCCATCAGAGATCGCCAACACCATCTGCTTCCTCGCCTCCGGTCTGGCAACCCACGCCAGTGGCCAAACAATTGATGTGAACGGTGCGTCTTATGTGCGTTAAATGTCATGCCCCTTAAGAGCCGGGCGAGGCCTACAGTCTCTTGGCTGGGACCCTGGGAACCAAAATTAAAATGGTGAGAGAAACCACTTCCCACCACCACTTCCCGTCATTCCCGCGAAGGCGGGAATCCAGTTCCTTCTACCCATAATTCTTCTTCCCCGGTTCCCGCACATGGGGACCAGAGGAAATCCCTACCACTCCGTCGTTCCCGCGCAGGCGGGTATCCAGCGCCTTCAATGCCTTAAGAAAATCCCCCACCTACATAGCGTTACTATTGCGTCATTAAGTAAGGTACTCTTGAAAATCAGGAACTGAAGTGATGTATCTCTGAATTCATGGATAATGAAAAAGACAATCAAATGAACAGTTTAGAAACCAAACAAGTTGAATTCGAGGCATGGCTTGAAAACGTTCGGGACAAAGACAATGAAATATTTGATTTGGTGAATGAATCAGCCATAGGGGTTCTCAATCAAATTAAGGAATCAGAATTTGCGGAAACACTATCCATTTTATTCGCTTTTATGGGGAATATAAACTTCATAAAAAATGGAGTTTACGATGCATGTGAGAAGGATAATTTATACTCTGCGAAAATTCTCTTCAGATCATTAATAGAACATTGGATTAAATCTCAATATATCTGGGTGAGGTTTGGGAAAGAAAAAAATAATGATGTAGGGAGGGAATACCGGCTTTTTTGTGCTCTAGACGAGCAAGTTAAATATGGAAACTCCCTTATAAAACTTAATGAGATTTTAGGAGCTGAACAAAGAGGTGAAGATCCATGGGAATTGGTTTTTACTCTAAAGCCAGAGCTGCAAAAGGAGCACACAAAAAAAACCATAAAACATAAGGTTAAGCAGTTTGAATATAGAAAAATAATTGAGTTTTTAATTAATCAAACAGACCTAGGAAATGATGGATTTCTCACACCGGCCATTCCAGAGTATTCGGAGCTTTCTTCGTTCGTTCATGGTGGACCTGAGGCAATTAATTTTATGGCTACAGTTGGAACTGAGAGGTACGAAAATTATCAAGGTATGATTCGGTTTTCTTTTAATATTTGCAAAATGACTACCTTCATTACCTATTCATGTGTGGCGAGCCATTGCGATCATGATATCCTAGCTACCGCAGTAGCAATTAAGGATATTGAACTGCAGGAAAATAGTATCGACGAAAGTTAATTTTGGGTGGTTTATTTGGACTCATTCCAAACAAAAGAACTGGATTCCCGATCAAGCCGGGAATGACGAAGTTAGGGGATACTGTCTGGGTGTTGCGCTACCAATGGCACCAAAATAATCGCGCAAAAACTCACCCGCACTTGGAATAATCGCAGCTCATGCAGCTGTCGCAGCCTTCCTGGCGGATCAGGCTGGGTTGGCCGCATTTTGGGCATTGGCGCAGGCGTTGGGTCGGGTTGTCCGAACCGCCGCCAGCGGTATTGCCATCGTTGACATCCACGCCCCCTGCTATAGCCACGACCTGGGCTTGCGGCTGTTCGTCGTTGAGGGTACCGGGGCTTTTCAGGAAACCGATTGAGATCATGTGTTTCTCGATAACCTCGCCGATGGCCGCCAGCAGTGAAGGCACGTAGCGACCGCCCACCCAGTGACCGCCGCGCGGGTCGAAAACGGCTTTCAGTTCTTCGACCACAAACGAGACATCGCCGCCACGCCTGAAGACAGCGGAAATCATCCGTGTCAGGGCGACCGTCCAGGCGTAGTGCTCCATGTTCTTGGAGTTGATGAAAATTTCAAACGGTCTGGTCCGGCCGCTGTCATCAAGAATGTCGCTCATGGTGATATAGATGGCGTGGTCGCTTTCGGGCCAGCGCACCTTGTAGGTCGCACCGTGGAGCTGTTCGGGTCTGTCCAGCGGCTGATAAAGGTGGGTCACCGGTCCGGCGTCGCCCTGATCGACCGGCGTTGCCTGTTTGGAAGGTTGTTCCAGCGGCAGTTCCGGTTCTTCGCTGTTTTCAGCTTTCACTTCCAGCACCGAGCCCGTGACATCGTTGGGGCGGTAAGTAGTGCAGCCCTTGCAGCCGAGATCGAAAGCCTGCATGTAGATATCCTTGAAATCATCAAAGGAGATGCTTTCGGGGCAATTGATGGTCTTGGAGATTGAACTGTCGACGAATTCCTGAACCGCCGCCTGCATCACCAGATGGTCGTTGGGGCTTAAAGACTGCGCATCGACGAAAGCATCTGGCAAACCCGCCGCGTCACCGTAGGTGCGCTTGAAAAGCCGGTAGGCGTAGTCGGAGACTTCTTCCTCGCGGCGGGTGCCGTCTTCCATCAGGATATGGCGGTTGTATTTAAAGCTGAACACCGGCTCCAACCCTGAGGAGACATTGTCGGCAAACAGCGAGATCGTGCCGGTCGGCGCAATCGATGTGAGCAGGGCGTTGCGGATGCCGCGATCAGCAATAGCCTGACGCACGTCGTCGTCAAGATTACGGATAGCCTCCGTCGCCAAATATTTTTCCTTATCAAACAGTGGGAAGCTGCCTTTCTCGCTCGCCAACCCGGTCGAGGCAAGATAGGCGGCCCGCTGGATCGATTTCATCCAGCGCCTTGTCATGGCGACTGCATCCGAGCCACCGTAGCGCGCCCCGCACATGATCAGCGCGTCACCAAGACCCGTAATACCAAGGCCTATACGACGTTTGGATTTGGCTTCGTGTTCTTGCTCAGGCAGCGGAAAATTGGAAACATCGATGACATTGTCCATCATGCGCACTGCCGTAGCCACCAGCTTGGCAAGTCCGTCTTCATCCATGGCAGCGGTTTCGCTGAACGGGTTTTCGATCAGCCGCGCCAGATTAATCGATCCCAGCAAGCACGCCCCATAAGGCGGAAGCGGCTGTTCGCCGCAAGGGTTTGTGGCGTGGATGGTCTCGCAATAACTCAGCGGGTTCAGGCGGTTGATACGGTCGATAAAAATAACCCCCGGTTCGGCGTATGCGTAGGTAGCGCGCATGATCTTGTCCCACAACTCGCGGGCCGGAAGGCTTTTGTATGCGACTCCGTTAAAGGTCAGTTCCCACGGCGCATCTTCCTTGACCGCGCGCATCAGGTCGTCGCTGACCAACACCGACAGATTAAACATGCGCAGCCGCGCCGCTTCCTGTTTGGCCTCTATAAAGGCTTCGATATCGGGATGATCACAGGCCATCACCGCCATCATCGCGCCGCGCCGGGAACCGGCGCTCATGATGGTCCGGCACATGGCGTCCCAGACATCCATAAACGGCAACGGCCCGGAGGATTCGGCGCCGACACTTTCAACCGGCGCGCCCTTGGGCCGCAGGGTCGAAAAATCATAACCGATGCCGCCACCTTGCTGCATGGTCAGGGCGGCCTCTTTCAGGGCCTCGAAAATACCAGACATATCATCGGGCACAGCGCCCATGACGAAACAGTTAAACAGGGTCACATTGCGCCCCGCCCCGGCCCCCGAAACAATGCGCCCGGCAGGCAGAAACTTGAAATCATCCATGGCTTCATAAAAATGCTCGCTCCACAGCTCTTGGTCGGCCTCTGGTTCGGCCAAAGCGTCCGCCAGTCGAGCCCAGGTATCGGCAATGGTTTTGTCCACAGGCTGGCCGTCCGCCTTCTTCAAACGGTACTTCATGTCCCATATGCGTTGCGAGATAGAGGCGACCTGAACCATGCCTGTTTTGTCCTTAAAGGTGTGGAATTTAGCTTTATAAACTAAGCCTTCAGGCCAAAATCGTCAAGATTTGTTCCTGTTCTGTTTCTCCTCAGCTTTTCCCCAGACTTAAACATCCCGATACCTGCTGTTTGCAAGGGGCGAGCGAGGTTATGCACAATATCCACAAGGATGGCTGTCCACAGTGCTTCAGGAGCGTGTCTGGGCAGCCTCGGTGAGGAGCCGGTTGGTATTTCCTTCTATGGCGTTTTCCAACTCCGCCATGAAGGTTTTCCGATCCAGTCCCTGGGCCAGGGGGGGCAGAAATTCGATGATGATCGTGCCCGGCTTTTTGGCGAACGAACGCCGCCCCCAAAACAGGCCTGAATTCAGGGCGACGGGAACGACCGGCACATCGGCCTGTTTGTAAATGGCTGCGACACCGGGGTGGTAAGGCAGTTTCTCGCCGGGATGGCTGCGGGTGCCTTCGGGGAAGATGACCAGCGGACGACCGGTTTCGATCACCGCGCGGCTGTCACGAACCATCTGTTTCAGGGTCGAAGCGCCACCGTCCCGGTCAATGGCGACCATGCCGCCCTTCTTAAGCATCCAGCCGTAAAAGGGGATTTTCAGCAATTGTTTCTTCAATACATAAGAAGGATCATTGAGCAGCATGAAAAAGATCCCGGTATCCCAGGCCGACTGATGTTTGGAAACAACCAGAGCCGGACCGGCCGGAATATTCTCGCGGCCACGCACTTCAATGCGCAGGCCGACAACGACTTTCAGAATCGCCATGGTCAGCACCATCCAATAGCGAAAACCATGACTGAGAACGGTCCGCGGCAACGGCAAGCTGAGCACCATGATGATGCAGAACAGGCTGGAAATTCCGAAAAACAGGATGTTGAAAATGACAGAACGGATAAAAATCATCAACCTGTGACCTTCCCCGCCGTCAGTTTTTCCCAAGCCTGACGAAGCCAGGCGAACATGAATTTATTATATTCCCGAGCGATCAACCCCATCGTCCCGGGCCATGCCCACCAGCGTTCGACCTTGACGTGTTCGGGGAAAACCGGGTGGGCGATAATGTCGATACCGGGCATGGCGTGATGAAATTCCAGCAAACTGCGTGGCATGTGATAGGACGCGGTAACGAGTCGCATGGATTTGTACCCCTCGGCTTTGATCCAAAGCGCCGTTTCCGTCGCGTTGCCTGTTGTATTGACGGCCGTGCCAATACCGATACGGGCTTCAAGTTCCTGCGGATTATGCTGGAATAACCTGAACAGGGTCTTCACATCGACGCCCTGATAAACCCCCGAAATAAACAGCCGTTCTGCCATATTCTGCTGAAGCAAATTCAACCCTTCTTCAAGACGCCCGCTTCCACCGGTAAGAACGACGATGGAATCGGTTTGTCGCCCTGGTTCTTCAACGGCAAGCGGGATCGAATCAGCATATCGAACCATTCCGGCGATCCACAGCAGACCGACACCAACCACAAGTTCGGCCAGCCGCCTGATCAGGCGTCCACCGCGTCGTTGTGACTGAAATCCAGCCATTTTTGTGCCCCGCCCCCATTCGATAAAACTACAACATCCTGGCTAGTGTTCTCATCACCGTCAGCCGCGCCGATATCATGGCGATCAGGGCGACAACCACAGGCAGGCCGCCCAGTACAGCCCAATGACCCGGCCCGAGTGAAAACGCGGGCAACAATCCCGCCTGTAGGGATCGGGCCAAGGTACCGATTCCCCAAATCGTCGGCAACGCCAGCAACAATCCGAAAATACCACCGCGCAATCCCAGCATCAAGGCGCGGCTGGCGAACTGGCGGGCGATGTATGAATCCTGGGCGCCGATCAGATGCAGCACCTCTATGGCCTCGTGATGGATGGCAAGCCCGGTACGGGTGGCGAAGATGACCGTCGCGATGGTCGCCAGGACGATGAACACAAGCACCGCCAGGGCCAGCGCCTTGACCGTTTGTATCAGGTTGATCAGGTGTTCGAGCCAGACCCCGTGATCGTCAACAGCCGCCCCCGGCGCGACCGCCATCAGACGCCGCTCAAGGGCCGCAATATTGATGTTCGCACCGTCTTCAAGGGTCACATCAACCAGTCTTGGCAAGGGCAATTCAGCGCCCAGTGCGTCACTTCCCAGCCATGGCTCAAGCAGGGTCATCAGTTTGTCTTGATCGAGAAATTTTGCGGTGGCGATGCCGGGAGTTGAATTGAGCACCTTCAGGACGGCCTTGACCTGTTTTTCACCGCCGCCACCGGCGGGCGCTATCTGGACCGTCAGCGAACCGCTCATGCCACGGTCCCAGCGGGTGGCGATGTCATCAAGGGCCAGCATACCGGCGAACGCCAGCACCGACAAATAGACCATGAAGGCGATCAGCCAGGGCAGAAACCGGCCAAGCGAATCGCGTTCCAATTGCAGGTCTGTTCGGCGGGTAAACACTAGGCTGCCTCGCCCGGTCGCAGTTCCAGGCGTCCCTCATCGAGCCTGAGGGTCGAATGACCCAACCGCTTAACCAGGGTTTCATTATGGGTAGCGATAACCACTGTGGTGCCCAGTTTGTTGAGTTCCTCGAACAGATGCATCAGACGCATTGCCATTTGATCGTCGACATTGCCGGTCGGTTCATCGGCGAGTAACAGCTTGGGACGGGCAATGACCGCCCGGGCAATCGCCAGGCGTTGCTGCTGACCGCCTGACAGGGTTGGCGGTCGGGAAGCCATGTGATCACGCAGTCCAACCCAGCTCAGTAATTCTTCCACATTATGCTGAATTTCTGAATTTCGGGTGCCCGCAACGCGCAATGGCAGGGCGACATTATCAAACGCCGAAAGGTGCCGCATCAGGCGGAATTCCTGGAATACAACCCCGACGCGTCTGCGCAGTGCCGGCAATTCGTGCCGGGATGTCGTCGCAATATCGCGTCCAAACAGGGTAATCAAACCACGCGACGGCTTGAGCGCCATATACATGAGTTTTAGCAGTGATGATTTACCGGCGCCACTGGCGCCAACCAGAAAATGGAAAGAGCCCGGAGCCAGAGAAAAGGAGACATCCTGGAGCACTTCGGGGCCAAGACCGTATCTGAGTCCTACATTTTCAAAGCGAATCACGCCGTCGTTCCTGGCCTGGTGATATAGATTCTGAAATTCGGCGTCACAATGACATGCAGACGGGCTCCAGTCCAGAGCAGCGGAACAGACAATAAATGCGACGATAGATATATCTAATCAGCCTTCCACATCTTGACGTTGGACTCCTCCAATGCCTATAAACGACAGTACTTAAACACATATTGGCGCTCATGATTATCAGTTGCCCTAACTGTTCGACGACCTATAACGTCGATAACGCAACCCTGGGAAGCCAGGGTAAGTCGGTACGGTGCTCCAATTGTGAGCATCAGTGGCACCAGCTTCCTGTGCAACAGGCGCCGGCCAAACGGCCCCAGGGTTTTGCGCCCCAGGCCCAACCGGCCCAGATGATTGATCCGGCAGTGTTGCAAGCGCAAATCCAGGCGCAGATGCAAACCATGATGGCGATGGGCCAAATGGCGCAACCCCAACAAATGCAGCCTATGCCGCAACCCGTTGCGGCGCCTCCGCCACCACCGCCGCCACCGCCGGAACCTGAACCAGAGCCCGAACCAGAGCCGGAGCCGGAGCCCGAACCAGAACCGGAGCCGGAACCAGAACCGGAAGAAGATCCCTTGTCACAGGAAGAACTCGACGACATGTTCGGCGAGGATTCAGATCCCGAGCCCTTTGGCTCCATGATGGACGATGGGGACGATGACGAGGACGGGATGGACGGGATCGACAGTTTTGACGACCTTGAGGACCCCGAGCCGATTCCCGAATCGTTGATGAGTTACGATAGCGACGATGACGATGACGATGAAGACGAAGATGATGACGAAGACGATGAGGGTGGCGGCCTACCCATTGGCCTTATCCTTGGTATCTTCTTCCTGCTCTTGATTGTTGGCACCCTGGCCGGTGGCTTCTTCGCCCGTGACATGGTTCAGGAAATGGTCCCCCAGACGAAGCCTCTTTATGAAATGATCGGCCTGGGCGAGCCGCTGGGAACCGGCCTCGACATTCAGGATGTCAGATCACAACGTGGAACCGAAGGCGAGGTTGACGTGCTGATCATCACCGGCACGGTTGCCAATATCACCGACGCGCCAAAAGACGTTCCGCTGATCCGTATTTCGCTTTTCAACGGCGACAATGAAGAAGTGCAGTTCCTGAATCTGGAACCGGATCAGGGACAAATTCCGGCTGCTGAAAAAATGGAGTTCAAGGGCTCCATCATGGACCCTGCGGCGACAGCGCGGCGCATGGAAGTCACCTTCACCGAACCTGAAATGAAGCCCGAAGGCGAAGAAGAGAACTAATCGGGATTGTTCGACAACCAGGCCGGGAAGGTTTCCAGATCGATCAGATCATCAACTTCCAGACGCCGGCGAATCATTGAAAAATCTTTTTCACGCACCAGAACTTCGGGCACCATGGCCCGTGTGTTGTAGCTTGACGCCATGGCCGCACCGTATGCCCCGGCGGTACGGATGACCAGCAAATCACCGGCCGCAAGGGCGGGTAACTTCCGATCAACACAGAACGTATCGCCTGTTTCGCAAATCGGCCCAACCACATCGTATGGCAACAAGGGCGCGTCGTGAGCGGACTCAATGACCGGGACAATTTCATGGAAGGCATCGTAAAGCGATGGCCGGGTCAGGTCGTTCATGGCCGCATCGACGATAGCGAAGCTGCGGGTTGCACCCTCTTTGACATAAATCACCCGGGTCACCAGCACCCCGGCGTTACCGGCGATAACACGGCCCGGCTCGAACAGCAGCTGGCCGTCGAAATCGGCAAAAACATCGCGCACAATTTTCCCGTATTCGGTGGGTCCCGGCAATGGTTCCGATGAATTTCCGTAGGAAATGCCAAGCCCGCCGCCTAAGTCAATACGCTCGACGTTCAGGCCATCGGCCCGCAACATGGCGATGATGTCGCGAACCCGCACATAAGCATCCCTGAACGGCGCCGTATCCGTCAGTTGAGAACCGATGTGAACGGCCAGACCGACAGTACGAATTCCGGCCATTGTCGCGGCCTTCGTATAAACTTCATGGACCCGGGTCCACTCGATACCAAACTTGTTTTCGGCTTTGCCCGTGGAAATTTTTGCGTGGGTGCGGGCATCAACATCCGGATTAACCCGAAACGCCACCGCCACTTCCACCCCGAGAGACCGGGCAATGGTGCTTAAAGCTTCAAGTTCCGGTTCGGATTCCACATTGATTTGCATGATCCCGGCCTTTACGGCGTCGGTCAGCTCGCGCCTTGTTTTGCCAACGCCGGAAAAGACGATCTTGTCGGCCGGAATTCCAGCGGCCAGGGCGCGTTTCAGCTCGCCACCCGAAACCACATCGGCGCCCGCACCCAAACGTGCAAGGGTACGAATCACAGCGATGTTCGAGTTGGCCTTGACCGAATAGCAAACCAGCGTATCCATACCCTCAAAAGCACCGGCGAAAGCTTTGTAGTGGCGTTCAAGAGTGGCCGTTGAATAGGCATAGAACGGCGTCCCGACCTCTTCGGCGATAGCGGTTAGGGAGACGTCCTCGGCCAAAAGAACGCCGTCACGGTATTGAAAATGATCCATTTTACGGGGCCGGGTAGCTGCGTGGGTATTCGGAATCTTCCGGACGTTCGGGCGATCCCTTGCGGCCACATGCGGCCAATGGTGAGGCGATGGCAATGATCAGAGCCAAAACGAGCAGGCGCTGAATCAGCTTCATTGACTTAAATGTCATGTCAAATACCTCTTCCTTGCAACGGCGCAGGCGGCGCTTACATTTGCCGGGGCTGTGCCGCCTTCACTGGTCCGGCTGGCGACCGAATTTTCTACACCAAGGACGGCATAGACATCATCCGTTATGGCGGCTTCCACGGATTGCATGTCGGCCATCTTCAAGTCCTCAAGACCGCAGTCTTTGTCTTCTGCCATTTTTACCAACTGGCCGGTAATATGATGGGCCTGACGGAACGGAATACCCGCCACCCGGACCAGCCAATCGGCTAGATCCGTAGCGGTGGTAAAGCCCTTGCCCGCGTCGGCTTTCATACGCTGGGTATCAAACTCCGCCTCGCCCAGCATTGCCGCCATGGCGGCGATGCATAGTTCCAGAGTGTCAGCGGCGTCAAACACGGGTTCCTTGTCTTCCTGCATATCCTTGCCGTAGGCCAGGGGAAGCCCTTTTAGGACAATGAGCAACCCGTTTAATGATCCGATCACCCGCCCGACCTTGCCCCGAACCAGTTCGGCGGCATCGGGATTACGCTTTTGCGGCATGATGGAACTGCCCGAAGAAAACTGATCGGATATTTTAACGAAGCCAAATTGGGGTGCGCTCCACAGCACAATTTCCTCAGCCAGGCGTGACAGATGGATAGCCAAAAGCGAGCTCGCCGACAAGAACTCGACAGCAAAATCCCGGTCAGAAACAGCGTCCAGTGAATTTGCCGCAGGGCGTGCGAAGCCCAACGCCTTGGCGGTCATTTGCCGGTCAATAGGAAACGACGTTCCAGCCAGCGCCGCGGCACCCAATGGGCATTCATTCAGGCGCTTGCGGCAATCGGCAAAGCGCCCCCGGTCACGGCCGATCATTTCAACATAAGCCAGCATGTGATGACCCAAGGTCACTGGTTGCGCCGCCTGTAAATGTGTGAATCCAGGCATCACCGAGCCTGCGTGTGTGGTGGCAATATCAATCAAAACACCCTGAAAATTTTCAAGCCCCGCATCGATCCCGTCGATAGCGTCGCGCACCCATAGCCTGAAATCCGTCGCCACCTGATCATTGCGTGAGCGCGCCGTATGAAGACGGCCCGCCGCCTCGCCAATGATTTCGGAAAGCCGGTTTTCTATATTCATATGGATATCTTCAAGGGCGGCGCTAAAAACAAACGTTCCCGCTTCAATTTCACCGGCAATGGCGGCAAGGCCTTTGGCAATATCCTGAGCGTCAGCCGGGTTGAGGATTCCTTTTGTCGCCAGCATCTCGGCGTGGGCGCGTGATCCGGCAATATCCTGCAGGTAAAGCCGTTTGTCGAAATCGATGGAGGCATTAATCGCTTCCATCATGGAAGATGGGCCCGCATCAAAGCGTCCGCCCCAGATCGTGCTGGAGCCAGCTGCTGGTTGTTCGTTCGCTGCTTGTGGGTTCGAAGGCTTCTTCGTCACCGCTGGACCTCGCACCAAAAATACTCTAAATCAAAACCAACCATGAACTTATACCCTTGCAACCAAAACAAAGCCCCAAAAAGCTCTCTCCCGGGATTGCAAACGCTGTTTGCATTGGCAGTGTTGGTGATTGTCTCCATATCGCCGCTCCATGCAAGTGTTGAGACAGATAAATGCAGCAAGCCCGGCCCCGGTTTAGCAAATTTCAGGGCCGAAACGCCACCCCGTCCGTCACCAGTATACCCATTTTTCAATGCCCAGGACGCCGAATTGACGATTTCGGATTTCAGAGGACAGGGCGTGGTTTTGAATTTCTGGGCGACCTGGTGCGCGCCATGCATCAAGGAAATGCCAGCTCTTGTGCGTCTTAAAGAACTGGTATCGGAAGACAACATCACCGTGCTCGCCCTGTCCGAAGACCGTGGCGGGGCGGAGAAAGTGATCCCCTTTTTCAAGAAATTAGGCATCAATGGCCTTGAAGTACTGATTGATAAACGCGGTAAAGTTGCCCGTAAATCAGGGGTTCGCGGTTTGCCTGTCACCATTCTTATTGATGCCGAAGGACTTGAACGCGGTCGCGTCACCGGCATCGCCCAATGGGATAGCGCGGATGTCGTTGATTTTGTTCGCCGCTGTATTGGCCCCAAAAACCCCAGCTAATTCAACTGAAAAGAGTCAAAACCCCTTCCCAGATAAGGCTTATTAACGTTAAAAGGAAGCCTGGAGAGGGAAAAGGCTAGATGAACAAAAGTAAAAGCTCCGTCAAAGGGGCTGTAAAGGCATCCCACAACAGAACCCGTAAACCAAGGCAAGGTAAGAGGGCTGCGCCGCTTCGGTTGCCCGAAGCGGTTCTGGAGAACCCGAAATTACTCAATCAGATCATCGAATGTCTGCCAATCGGTTTTGCTCTTTTTGATCCACAGGACAAACTGATCGCATTTAACAGCGAGTTTCGTCGTCTTGCGAACCAGAGCCAAAAAGTGCTCGGAAGCAACCTGACCTTCGAGCAAATGATCCGTCTGTCCATTACCGAGAAGGGCGTGGCCTACACCGGCGTGAATAAACGCCTGTGGGTTAAAACCCGCATGGCGTCACACCGAAATCCCGGGCCCCCAATCGAAGCCCGTTTTAAAAGTAAAGGCTGGATCAAAATACAGGAGCGCCGGACAAAATCCGGTTATACCGTCTCCACTTACGAAGATATCAGCGAACTGAAAAAACGCGAAGCGCGCCTGCTCGAAAGCACCCGCCTCTCCACTGCTGCACAAGAACGTCTGCAAGATGCCATTGAAAGTATATCGGAAGGATTTGTACTTTTTGACGCGCAGGGCCGTTTTGTTCTTTGCAACAGCCATTATAAGAATCAGGTCCCGGGAATTTCGAAACTTGCCAAATCCGGCGTCACCCGCCGCGCCTTGACGAAGGCCGTCGCCGACCGCAATTTCAAGGGGGAGTCAAAGAAGCAAAAGAACGATTGGATCAAAGAGCGCGTCGCCCACAACCATACACCAGGGGTTATGCACGAAACGCATTTTCCAGATGGACGCTGGTTTTCCTCTCAGGACTTCCTGACCAACGATGGCGGGCGCGTTTGCCTGTATGCCGACATAACTGAACAAAAAGAAACTGAACTGGCTCTCCGGAAAAGCGAGCTGCGCTTTCAACAGGCTATTGAAAGCATGCCTGATGGTTTTGTTATTTATGACCAGAATGATCGTCTGGTTCTTTGCAACAGCCGCTACAAGAAGCACGCCAAAAAGGCCCTTCCATATTTTGTCCCCGGCCAATCATATAAAAATATCCTCAATGCGTTTGTAAAATACAATATGTCCGATCTTACCAGCGCAGAGAAAAACTCATGGATTCGGCGGCGCCTGAAACGACACAAGAATCCTGGTGCAACACCGGAAGTTCTTTTTGAAGATGGACGCTGGGTTCGCTACAGCGATTTTAAGACCTCCGAGGGTATGTTGGTCAGCATGTTGACAGACGTAACGGAAATGAAGGCTCGCGAGCAGGCGGTCGTGGACAGTGAGGCGCGGCTGGAAGCCACCCATAATCAACTCCTTGCCGCTGTTGAAAACATGTCGGAAACCTTCGTCATGTTTGATGCCGATGAGAAAATGGTCTTGCACAATTCCCTTTACGCTGAAACCTATAAAATGGCCCCTAAGGTGCTGACTCCGGGAATTTCATTAAGTGACAGCATTCGGCTACTGGCAAAAAAGAATGCTTACGCCGATATCGAAGAAAGCCTGAATGCTTATGTTAAAAAACGGCTGAAAATACTAAGAAAAACCGGCGCCCATGAACAACAGCTTTCCGATGGAAGTTGGTGGTTTGTAAAGACCACCCGTACCCCTGAAGGCGGCATTGTCATTGTTCGCGACAACATTACCGAAAAGAAAAATGCCGCTGATGCCATTGAGACCAGCGAAGCTGCCCTGCGTCAGGTCATGGAAAATGTCCTCGATGCCATCATCACCATCTGTGAAGAAGGCATAATTTCCACATTTAACCCGGCGGCCGAAAAAATATTCGGCTTCAAAGCGAAAGAGGTTGTCGGAAAAAACGTCAAGATACTCATGCCGCAACCTTTCAAACGCGAACATGATGGTTATCTAGATCGCTATAAAAAATCCGGAAACCCCCACATAATAGGCACAGGCCGCGAAGTTCAGGGGCGGCGCAAGGATGGCACCATCTTCCCACTGGAACTGGCAGTCAGTAAGCACACGATAGACGGGCTTAAGGTTTTTACGGGCGTTATTCGTGACATTACCAAGCGCAAAGTCGCTCAGGACGCCTTGCGTGCAAGCGAAGAGCGTTACGCTCTGGCCATCAAAGGCGTCAATGAAGGCATTTGGGATTGGGATATTAAATCAAATTATCTTTTCATATCAGATCGTCTCGAGGAATTGGTCGGTGTTGATATGATCAATAAACTGAAATCCAACAACAATATCGTCACCGAGGACTTTATATTTTCCGAAATACACCCTGATGATAAAACACCCTACAAGGACAACCTTCGCCGCCACCTGAAAGGTGAAATTCCCCTGTTCAATTGTGAATTCAGGGTGACACGCAAGGACAAGAAACAACGCTGGATCAGAAATCGCGGTCAGGCGCTGTTTGATTCCAATGGCCGGGCCTATCGCATGACTGGATCGATGGATGACATTACCGTACGCAAACTGGCCGAAGAAGACCTTATTAAGGCCAAGAACATGGCAGAAATTGCCAGCCGTACCAAAACCGAATTTCTGGCCAATGTCTCACATGAACTGCGTACCCCCTTAAACGCAATTATCGGTTTCTCGGACCTGATGAAAACGGAAATTTTCGGCCCAATTGGTCATTCAAAATATTCTGATTACGCAAGCACGATCAGTGATTCAGGGCAACATCTGCTGGCCATCATCAACGATATCCTTGATGTCTCGCGTGTTGAGGTCGGGGAGCTTGAATTCAATCCCGAGGAGGTCAACCTGTTGCCGATCTTTCAGTCCAGCCTGCGACTGGTTCAGGAACGCGCCAACCTTGGCGGGGTCTTGATAAAACGAAACATCCAAAAAAACCTGCCCGGTGTCATGGGCGACCCGCGACGCCTTAAACAGGTTATATTGAATTTGTTGTCAAACGCGGTCAAGTTCACACCCAAAGGCGGTTCGGTAACCCTGAAAGCCTATCAAACGAAAACCGGAATGCTGGTCGTTTCCGTCAAAGATACCGGTATTGGCATGAAGGCCTCTGACATTCCCAAGGTGATGACGCCTTTTGTTCAGGTTGATAGCAGGTTATCACGCAAATACGAAGGCACCGGCCTTGGTCTTCCACTCAGTGAAGCCCTGGTTAACCAGCACGGGGCAAGCATGAAAATCAGGAGCCGCCCCCGCAAAGGCACAACGGTTTCAATATCGTTCCCTGCCGGTACCCTGATTGATCAACCCGGACACAGCCGGAGAAAAAAATGAAAATGTCCCGGCCTGTTATCCCTCTGGTCGTGGCCCTGACACTGATAATCCTGCTTGGGGCCTGCGCCGTAAAAGCAACCGTTTGGCAAAAACCGAACGTTCAGGTTGACGAACAGCGTGCTGCCCTTGCCCAGTGCCGGGCCTACGCTACCCGCGAGGCCGAACGCGACTATCGACACCAACAGAACGACACCGTCGGCACCGGTTACGGCGGCCAAAGCACCTACCAGAAAAACATGGATGCCTATCAGGTTGGAAAAAGCACGAGCGACCTGCTCGCCCGTTGTATGAAACTAAAAGGCTACCGTCAGGTTCCAGCCACTAACTAGGCGCTTTGTTCAAAGATGCTCTAGGCAGCACGCTGGTGATCGTCATTTACCGCGTCGGTATTGGAAAAACCGTTAACGCCAGTTCCGAAAATCGGTAAAGAAGTAAGATGGCGCACAGGGTAGTAGCCCTTCTCAATGGCTGAAATGTCGGAACGACCCAAGCCAATGTCGGCCAGCATCCGATCATCAAACGTGGCCAGTTCCCTGGCTGCCTGACGGTTTGTGCGGGTCTCTATCCAGGTATCCAGCCACCCGGCGAGCACATCCATAATGCGGACACGCGGGAAGGACTTCTCGACGATCAGCGGAATTTCATCGCGCCTAATGCCGATATCAGCAAGCATGTAATCATTTAGCCCATGCATTTCGCGGGACAGTCTGTTGCGCTTCCACCATGTGTTCAACGACGGCGTCGCGGTGCGCGATTTATCATCATTCATGTTCTTCATCGGCTTGGTCCTATAACCATCATGTTGCTTACGAGTATAAGTTTAGAATGATTTTGCAAAAAAATAAGCGCAATTGCTGCAGTGCAGCATTGCATTAGACGCATAGCTGATATCGATTAAAAATGGTCCTGTTAACCAAATAACAACCCGACACAAGCCATTGTTTCCACGCTATATAATTTAAGATTCGCTAATGGTGCTATCGTTGAGCACGCATTTTTTGGAATTAAAGTCTGTGTTATCAAGAGAAAAATCAGCCATGACAAGCGAGGACAAAACGAATCCGCAGTGGGCCGTGACGGCGACCGGAAAGTTCCATCGGTTACTTATCACCGATCCGGAAAAACTAGGCCTTAACGGGGCAAGCGGAATCTTCGTGCTTTGGCACGGCGGCCTGAAGCCGCAATGGATCTTTGTCGATAAAAGCCGTGATCTGGGCCACGATCTTGACGCTTATCTCGACGATGAAGACGTCATGAATTACGAAAGCCGCGGCGGCGTTTTCGCCAGCTGGGCGATGGTCCGGCCGGAATACCAGGACGGAGTCCTGAAGTATCTTCTGGAATCCATGGCCCCACTGATTGATAACCCCAAACCGCCAGGCAAAGACGTCACAGCGCTTCCTGTCATGGCCCCGGGAGAAGTTGCCGTTGCCAAAGACTAAAGGTCGTTTGCGCTTTCAACAATTCCCGCAATATCATTTATAATCGCCCCCAGGTCATAATCCTTGGGCGTATAGACCCGCGCAATTCCCGCTTTCAGCAACGCCTTGGCATCGCCCTCGGGAATAATGCCGCCAACGATCACCGGAACATCTTCCAGACCGGCCCGCTTTAACCCGGCCATCACTTCGCTTGCAAGGGTCGCGTGGGAACCCGACAGGATCGACAGCCCGATCACATGAACGCCTTCTTCAAGTGCTGCGGAGACAATCTGCTCAGGGGTTAGCCTGATACCTTCATAAACAACATCAATACCGGCGTCGCGGGCGCGCACGGCAATCTGCTCGGCCCCGTTAGAATGACCATCAAGTCCCGGTTTACCCAGTAACATCTTCAGGCGACGGCCAAGTTTTTCCGACACGGCCTGCACATGGACCAATGCCTTGTCCTCGTCACTCGGTCCGGGGCCGGATGCACCAGCCACACCTGTCGGGGCGCGATATTCACCAAACACCCTGCGCAGGGTCTCACACCACTCGCCGGTGGTCACGCCGGCATGGGCGGCGGCAATGGATGGCTCCATTATATTACGGCCTTCCCTGGCCGCCGCTTCAAGCTTGGCAAGGGCTGTCGCCACGCCATTGTCGTCTCGCTGAGCCCGCCACTTCTCAAGCAAGGCAATTTGTTGCTCTTCGGCCTTTGGATCAATGCTCAGGAAAGCTCCGTCGCCGGTCGTAAGCGGCGAGGTTTCGGCTTCCATAAAGCGATTGACGCCGACCACCGTCTGTTCGCCGTTTTCAATGGCGGCAAGCCGTTTGGCGTTGGAGGAAACCAACGCGCTTTTCATATAACTACTTTCGATGGCGGCGACAGCGCCACCCATTTTTTCAATCTGCGCAAGTTCCCTGTTTGCCTCATACTTCAACTGTTCGACTTTTTCCGCGATAACGCGGGAGCCATCGAAAATATCGCCAAATTCCAGAAGGTCCGTCTCGTAAGCAACAATCTGCTGCAAACGCAATGACCATTGCTGATCCCAGGGACGGGGCAGACCCAGCGCTTCGTTCCAGGCGGGTAGTTGAACGGCGCGGGCGCGGGCGTTTTTCGATAACACCACCGGCAGCATCTCCAGCAAAATTCTGTAAACGTTGTTTTCCGGCTGTTGTTCGGTAAGTCCCAGTGAATTGACCTGTACGCCGTATCGAAAACGCCTGAGCTTCTCGTCGCTGACCCCGTAGCGATTGCAGGCAATGTCATCCCACATTTCGGCAAACGCCCGCATCTTCGACAATTCGGTCACCAGTCGAATACCGGCATTAACAAAAAAACTGATACGGCCAACGACTTTTGCAAAATCCTCTTCAGGCACTTGGCCGCTGTCGCGAACCGCGTCCAGCACGGCAATCGCCGTGGCCAGCGCAAAGGATAGTTCCTGTTCGGGTGTCGCACCGGCTTCCTGCAAATGATAGGAGCATACATTGACCGGATTCCATTTCGGCACCTCGGCATAAGTGAAGGAAACCACGTCCGATATCAGCCTGAGTGATGGTTCGGGCGGAAAAATGTATGTGCCGCGCGACAGGTATTCCTTGATGATATCGTTCTGGGTCGTCCCGGTAAGGGCGCTCCGCGCTATCCCCTGACTTTCACCAAGGGCGATATAAAGCGCCAACATCCAGGCCGCCGGGGCATTGATGGTCATGGAGGTGTTCATGCGTTCCAGCGGCAGGCCGTCAAACAGGGTCTTCATATCACCCAGGTGTGAGACCGGCACCCCGACCTTGCCGACCTCGCCCCGGGCCAGCGGGTGGTCGGCGTCATAACCGGTTTGGGTTGGCAGATCAAAAGCAATGGAAAGGCCGGTCTGACCGCGGCTCAGGTTGGTGCGATACAATTCGTTAGACGCCTTGGCCGAACTGTGACCCGAATAAGTCCGGAACATCCACGGCCTGTCGGCATCCTGGTTTTTTGTTGCGTCTGCGAATTTATCAGTCATGGGGAAATTCCCGTGTTAAGCCAATATACTTTAATGGTCTGAAAACAGTAGTTTAATTATTATTTGCGGGTACGCATTGAAACAATCTATCAAATTGTGCATTGCGAAGAAACCCGCAAAAGTCTATGACGGTTTATCCGTTAATTGAGATATTTGGGAGACCGTCATGAGCGAACCCGCCGAAGCTGTTGAAATGCATTCGGATTTGCCAAAAAAAGATCTTTATGAGATCGGCGAGATTCCGCCCCTGGGGCATGTACCCAAACAAATGTACGCATGGGCCATCCGTCGCGAACGTCATGGCGACCCGGACAGCGCCATGCAGGTCGAAGTCGTCGACACCCCTGATCTTGATCCGCACGACGTTCTGGTCATGGTCATGGCCGCCGGTGTCAACTACAACGGCGTCTGGGCGGCGCTGGGCCAGCCAATTTCGGTCTTTGACGTCCACAAGGCCGACTACCACATCGCCGGTTCGGACGCTGCAGGCATCGTCTGGGCCGTCGGCGACAAGGTCAAACGCTTTAAAGTAGGCGACGAGGTTATCGTTCATTGCAATCAGGACGACGGTGATGACGAAGAATGCAACGGCGGCGATCCCATGTTTTCTCCCTCGCAACGCATTTGGGGTTACGAGACCCCCGATGGGTCGTTCGCCCAGTTCACTCGCGTTCAGGCACAACAGGTGATGCCGCGCGCCAAACACCTGACCTGGGAGGAAAGCGCCTGTTATACGCTCACACTCGCCACCGCCTACCGCATGCTATTCGGCCATCGCCCGCATATCCTGCGTCCAGGTCATAATGTTCTGGTCTGGGGTGCATCGGGTGGGCTTGGCTCCATGGCGGTTCAATTGATTGCCACCGCCGGTGCCAACGCTATCGGTGTGATTTCAGACGAATCCAAACGTGACTTCGTCATGGAATTGGGCGCCAAGGGCGTCATCAACCGCAAGGACTTCGATTGCTGGGGCCAACTGCCGGAAGTTAACGGCGAGGGATTTGGCGACTATATGAAAGAAACCCGCAAATTCGGCAAGGCGATCTGGGACATCACCGGCAAGGGCGTCGATGTGGACTTCGTCTTCGAGCATCCCGGCGAGGCCACCTTCCCGGTCTCGTGCAATGTGGTCAAGCGCGGCGGCATGGTGGTCTTCTGCGCCGGAACGTCGGGCTTCAACCTGACCATGGACGCACGTTTTGTGTGGATGCGCCAGAAACGTATCCAGGGCAGCCACTTCGCCAACCTGAAACAGGCGAGCCAGGCCAACCAGCTTGTCATCGAACGCCGCATCGACCCGTGCATGTCCGAAATGTTCGCCTGGGACGACATCCCCGAAGCCCATATGAAGATGATGAAAAACGAGCACAAGCCTGGCAACATGGCGGTCCTGGTACAAGCCAAGAAAGCCGGCTTGCGGACCCTGGAAGACTGCATCGAGGCCTAGAAACAAAGCATGAGCGACAAATCAATGATCATTGATGACCTTCTTCCCGCCTGCGAGGACGCCCTTGCTTCGGCTGAAATTCTGCTCGGCAAGATCAGGGACCAGGTTGGCGAACGGGTGATCAGGGACGGCCGGGTTGATAGCAAGCTGATCGATGATGAACAATTCGCGGCGCACGGGCTTTCCTGGGCCGCGACCTATATAGAAGCACTTCGCCAGATGCATGGCTGGGGTGGGCGCCTGCAAGCAACTGGAAACTTCGGCGAGCTTGAGCAACTTATATTGCAGTCGGCTTTTGGCGAATATCTGTCCCAGCTTTATGGCGGCATTGCCTTATCTCAGGTCGAAATCATCCGCCCCCGCGATATGGGACTGTCCAGTAAAGATACACACGTCTTTTTTACGGACGGTGTTAAAAAGCTGACCCGCGGCGGCAACACCAACGCCGCCCGTATGCGCATCGCCGCCCTGATTTGCGAGGGTGCGGACAGTGACTACTTTGGTCACGCGGGACTTGACGACGAAATGCTCGAGATGGTCCGCGACCAGTTCCGCCGCTTCGTCAACGAACAGGTCTTGCCTGAAGCCCACGAATGGCACCTTAAAGACGAACTGATCCCAATGGAGATCGTCGAGCAGATGGCCGAACTGGGCGTCTTCGGCCTGACCATCCCCGAAGAATTCGGCGGCCTCGGCATGGGTAAGATGGCCATGTGTGTGGTCACCGAAGAACTGTCGCGCGGCTACATCGGCGTCGGCTCCCTTGGCACCCGCTCGGAAATCGCCGGTGAGTTGATCAGACTGGGCGGCACAGACGAGCAGAAGGAACATTACCTGCCGAAGATCGCATCGGGGGAAATCCTGCCGACCGCCGTATTCACCGAACCGGGCACCGGATCGGATCTGGCCAGTCTTAAAACCCGCGGCGTGCTGGAAGGCGATGTTTATAAAATCACCGGCAACAAAACCTGGATCACCCACGCCGCGCGCTCCGATATGATGACCTTGCTGGTCCGCACCAAGACGGAAGAACCAGGCTACAAGGGCCTGTCGATGTTGCTTGCCGAAAAACCCCGCGGCTCAGACAGCGACCCTTTCCCGGCCGTTGGCATGACCGGCGGCGAGATCGAGGTTCTGGGTTACCGGGGCATGAAGGAATACGAACTCGGTTTTGACAATTTTGAAGTTTCGGCCGATAGCCTTCTGGGCGACGTCGAGGGTCAGGGTTTCAAACATCTGATGGCAACTTTTGAATCGGCCCGCATTCAAACTGCGGCACGCGCCGCCGGGGTCGCCCAATCGGCTCTGGAACTGGGTCTTTCTTATGCTCGCGAACGCATTCAGTTTGGAAAACCGATTGTTGAATTCCCCCGGGTCGCCGGAAAGCTGGCATGGATGGCGGTTGAAACCATGGTCGCCAAACAGTTGGCCTACTTCGCCGGCCGCGAAAAGGATTCTGACCGGCGCTGCGATATCGAAGCGGGCATGGCCAAATTGCTGGCCGCCCGCGTCGCCTGGTCAAACGCCGATAACGCCCTGCAAGTTCACGGTGGCAATGGCTACGCCCTGGAATACCCGATCTCGCGGGTTCTCTGCGATGCCCGCATCCTCAACATTTTCGAGGGCGCCGCTGAAATCCAGGCGCATGTGATTGCACGAGGCCTGCTGGCAGGCCGGAATTAAAACCAATCAACCCGAATATTCCTGGCTCGATTCTTGCCACTGCTGACGTGTCATCCGAAAGGCCGTGCACTGTTCGGCGTAGGCCCGTCGCATTCCCTCTTCACGCAAGCCGGATTTCTTTAACACATTTTGCGAGGCTGTGTTTTTCGGGTCAGTCACCGCAACAATTTCCGGTAACGGCGTTTCTTCGAAGCCGAATTTAAGCATTCGACGACATATTTCTGTGGCGTAACCTTTTCCCCAGGCCGATTTTTTCAGCATATAACCGATTTCAATTTCAGCCTCAGGCAAATGATCTCCGCTGACCAAATCCCAGTTGGTATCGTCTTCGTCGATGGGCAGGGGCAACAGAACTGCATCCCCCAGCTTTTCATTTGTTAAAAGGTCAGCAACACACCAAACACCAATACTGCCATTTGCGCAGCGCTTAACATAATTCGGCATTTTCCTGATAATCTGATCCTCGGTTTCCACGTCGCCAACGTACTTCATGACATCCGGGCTCGTGCAAAGCTCAATGGACAAATCCAGGTCACATGTGGCCATAGGTCGCAACACGAGGCGTTCGCTCTTGAGAATAAGTTCCATGCCCGGATTTTGCCAAACCAAGTCATCAATAACCAGTGCGTTTAATCAAAATACCCCATCAATCCTTCCTTTTCAGCCCGGACAGATACAATGTCTGTACCCTCTTGTTAAAAAGGCAATTTCACGGGGGTTATGAGGTACGGCATAAAAAATTGCTCTCATTGAGAGTTTTAATATATATTGACTTTATCAAGGGTTGATTTTCGCCCACTAGGAGGCAGGATATGGATCCCGCAATTGTCGCATACTGGGTAGCCGTCGGGTTCGGCTTATTAATTGTCTGCGGGGCATCAATCGATAAATTTGCCGACCCCACATATGATGCTGATGCCGAGTCCCAGATTAATTATGCGCGACGCTTCAAGCCTATCTTCCAGACATCTGATAAAAATTATCGTAAGTGGCAATTTGTATACGTCGGGTTTACCGGTCTTGTTTATATTTTCATTGCCGTTTTTCCGGAATTTTCACTCCCGATCATCAAGATGGTCAATAACGATACCCTCCCGGATTACGCAACCGGGATTGAACCAAATCAGTCGACATTCCCGCTAACCGCCATCGCATTGATTTTTTTCCTGCAAAGTGTGCCGCAAGTTAAGAAAGGCGAAGAAAAGATACGCCAGTTGCTACACCGTCTTGCCAAAATTCCAAGTGGCGTGGATGAGATTGTTGAAAAACTCTTATCGTCAGATTTTAATTTTGGTGACTACACGCAATCAGTCGAATTGAACGAACCGGAATTTCTTTCCGTCAGTGTATCGGATTTTGAACTCCCCCATAATCATATTCAGCATAAATGGGCAAAAGCTTGCTGTCTGTTGTTTAGCCTGCGAAAAGCTGACACCGATGGTATTAGTCCGGCAGGAACGTTTGAGCGGGATTCATATGACACAAAATTCTTTGAGTATTACAGAAAGCGGTTCGAAAAAATTCAACAACAGCACAGGAACTTAAAAAGCGTCCTGGACTACTATCTGGGGCTTACTATAAATGACAACGAATATCGGGCAACAGAGCTAGCCCTTGATCAGGATATCAGTGATCTTCTTAAACAACTTTATTCGTTCATCGCCTGTGCGGCGTGTTCAAAGGAAAGCCTGCAAGCAAACGTCTTCATAAATTTGAACAAGTTGGGTTTCCTGCTTCCCGCGCATATCATTATTAATGAAAAAAAGAAAGATACAGTCAATAACGTCATTTGGCTGATGGTCGGTATTATCTTCTTCGTTTTTATGATTCTGGTCATGGGTGGAGCCGAATATTTCGCCGCCAATTATGACAACAGCTTGCTCGAAAGACTAAAATATGTCCCCAAACCCGGTGCGGATGCTCTCATCTGGGGGGTTGCCACAGCATGTATTCACGGCATTGCCGCATGGGTAGCCTTAATCTTCCGGGCAAAGCTCAGACGCAAAGGCACCTGGTTTACCCAGGGAAAAGTACGGCCCTGGTCAAACTATGGAAAATCGGCTCTTGTTGGCGGATTTTCCGGTCTACTGGTACTTTTTATTATTGGATTCTTATTGGAATTCCTGTTTGCGCCTTCCCTTGGCGCCGCAGGGGGAGACCCTTCCAATGCGTCAATACGGAAGCAAATCATTAATGGGGTCTGGGGTTTCCTGCCGATGACAACGGCCATCTTTACCGTCTATCATTTTGATACAATGCAGTTGCGGAACAGAAATAAAAACATGATCCGGCGAATTGCCGTACACGTTTTCTTCATGGCGACCCTGGGCTTGGCAACATCTCTGGCTTATTTGGGTTTGTGGCATAATTTATATCCTCAAACACTTGATGGCCTGAAACCGGACGTCATTTCCGAACAGTTTAAAATGATGAGGTATCAATGGCCTTTGTTCATTGCTCTCTTGATGGCCGTACTGGGTGGATTAATGGGATACGTGCTACAGACCAAGGCAGCCGGGAATTTGTTTGGCAAGAATACCGAAACCCAAGACACCTCCTGATTGCCGCATTTTCCTGATAAGGCCCCACTGACCCCCTTCCCTTTCATCCAGACCGGATATAAGGTCTGACCATGATCGAAATGGACCTGTACATAACCTTTGTTCTGGCGACGATCCTGCTGATTTTGATGCCGGGACCGATTGTCACCATTACCGTCGCCAATTCGCTTGCCTATGGCACCCGTCACGGCTTGCGCACCGTTGTTGGCACCTCGTGCGCGACGACGGTGCTTCTGATCGTCGGCGGGTTTGGCATGGCTTCGGCTTTTGCTTTGCTTGCCCAGTGGTTTGAAT
This sequence comes from Rhodospirillaceae bacterium, assembly GCA_018662005.1. Classification (NCBI taxonomy): domain Bacteria; kingdom Pseudomonadati; phylum Pseudomonadota; class Alphaproteobacteria; order Rhodospirillales; family Rhodospirillaceae; species Rhodospirillaceae bacterium. The sequence goes on from JABJHA010000012.1 coordinate 104,564, forward strand.
CGCTGCGCTGGTTTGGCGCTGCCTATCTGGTCTTCTTAGGTATCCAGCAGTGGCGGGCTAAACCCATCGTCCTGGGCGAGGAAGGTGCCAGTGCCTGGTCGAAGAAAGGCATCTTCTGGCAGGGTTTCGTGATTTCGATCACCAACCCGAAGACGATCCTGTTTTACGCCGCCTTCTTTCCACAGTTCATGGACCCGGCACGGGATCCGGGGCCGCAATTATTTGTATTGAGCGTCACGTTTTTGTTTATTGCGACGTTTCTGGACAGCTGTTACGCGGTGTTGTGCGGCAGGTTGCGCCCCTTTCTTGCCGACGCCAGACGCGGCCGCCTGCGCAACCGCATCACCGGTGGGCTTTTGATGGGCACCGGGCTGGCCCTGGCGCTGGCACGAAAGACTTGAGTGCATGGTGAAACTGACAAAAATATACACCCGTGGCGGCGATACGGGCGAAACATCCTTAGGCAATGGCGATCGCACGGCCAAGCACGACCTTCGTGTCGCCGCTTACGGCTGCGTCGATGAAACCAACGCGACAATCGGTCTGGCCCGTCTGTACACGGACGGCGACGCTGACGCCATGCTGGCGCGAATCCAGAACGACCTGTTCGATCTTGGCGCTGACCTGTGTCGACCCGGCGACGGGTCGGAAACTGACGAAGCGCTTCGTATTGTCGATGGCCAGGTGGCGCGTCTGGAAAGCGAAATTGACACCATGAACGAGCAACTTGAAGCACTGACATCATTCATTCTGCCCGGCGGTTCGCAGGCCGCGGCCCATTTGCATATGGCGCGCACCGTCTCGCGCCGCGCCGAACGATTGGTTTCAGAATTAATAACCATTGAGGCCACCAACCCGGCGGCTTTGCGCTATATCAACCGACTGTCCGATCACCTGTTCCAGCTGGCTCGATTGCACAACAATGCGGGCCAGGATGATGTCCTGTGGACACCCGGCGCCAACCGTTAAAATCAGTACCCGAACAGGCTTTTCCCGAAGCGTCGAAATCCCTACAAAATAGGGCGCATGGCGACATTGACAGGGCCTGACTCTATCCTTATTGTGCATCTGCGAAGTAACGTGATACAACAGGAATTCATCAAAATATTCAGTATGTTAGCTGAAAATTTTAGAGGTTTTTTTCGGTCACACTCGGTCCAATCTCCAGCTCTTCGGCAGGTCATCCATGAAAGTTCTTATCGCCGTCAAACGGGTTATCGACTTCAACGTCAAAATCCGTGTTAAATCAGACAATTCGGGTATCGAGACGGCCAACGTCAAAATGTCCATGAACCCCTTTGATGAAATCGCCGTCGAGGAAGCGATCCGCCTGAAAGAGGCCGGCACCGCCGACGAGTTGGTCGTCGTGTCCATGGGCACGGCACAGTCATCGGAAACCATCCGCACGGCTTTGGCAATGGGCGCCGACCGTGGCATTTTGGTTGAAACCGAAACTGAATTGCAGCCCCTGGCCGTCGCCAAACTTCTTAAAGCCATCGTCGAAAAAGAAAAACCCGACATGGTAGTCGTCGGCAAGCAGGCTATCGATGATGATGCCAATCAGACCGGCCAGATGCTGGCCGCACTGTTGGGCTGGCCGCAAGGCACATTTGCTTCCAAGTTGGAACCCGGCGATGGCAAGGCGACGCTGGTCCGTGAAGTCGATGACGGCTTGCAAACCATCCAGGTTAATCTTCCGGCCGTTATCTCGACAGATTTACGCCTTAACGAGCCGCGTTACGCATCGCTTCCCAACATCATGAAGGCCAAGAAGAAGCCCATCGACACCACCACCCCGGATGAGCTTGGCGTCGATGTAACCCCGCGACTTGAAACCGTCAACGTCGTCGAGCCGCCAGTACGTGATGCAGGCGAAATCGTCGCCGATGCTGCCCAACTGGTCGATAAACTGAAGAATGAGGCGAAGGTCATCTGATGAGTATTCTTGTCGTTGCCGAACACGATAATTCGGAATTGAAGTCCGCCACCCTGAACGCCGTCACCGCCGCAAGCGAACTTGGTGACGTCACCCTGCTGGTCGCTGGTCTTGATTGTGGCAGTGTTGCCGAACAAGCCGCAAAGGTCGCCGGTGTCGCCAAGGTCATCGTCGCCGATGACGGCGCTTTTGCTAACGGGCTGGCCGAAAACGTGGCCTCTCTACTGGTTGATCTGGCCCCCGGCTACAGCCACCTTGTCGCCCCCGCGACAACATCGGGCAAGAACATCATGCCGCGTGTTGCCGCCCTGCTTGATGTGGCGCAAATTTCAGAAATTTCCGCCATTGAAAGCCCGGACACCTTCATCCGCCCGATCTACGCCGGCAACGCCATGGCGACGGTCAAAACCGCCGACACACCAAAAATCATCACCGTTCGCGGCACTGCTTTTGAAGCCGCCGCCACAGAAGGCGGCAGTGCGGCCATCGAAGCTGTCAGCGGTGGCGGCGATCAGGGCCTGTCGAGTTTTGTCAGTCAGGAAGTGAGCAAATCCGAACGACCCGAACTGACAACCGCCAAAGTCGTCATTTCTGGCGGTCGCGGAATGCAAAACGGTGAAAACTTCCATCTGCTTGAAGACATCGCCGACAAACTGGGTGCTGCCGTTGGCGCCTCGCGCGCTGCCGTTGACGCCGGTTACGTACCCAACGATTACCAGGTTGGCCAAACCGGCAAAGTTGTCGCCCCCGATCTTTACATCGCCGTCGGTATTTCAGGGGCTATTCAGCATCTGGCCGGCATGAAGGACAGCAAGGTCATTGTCGCCATCAACAAAGACGAAGAAGCGCCGATTTTCCAGATCGCTGATTTCGGTCTTGTCGCCGACCTGTTCGACGTGCTTCCGCAGTTGTCGGCAGAATTGGATAAATAGCTTAAGCTTTAACTTTTAGGAAACGTCATGTCATCGGACATCAAAAAAATAGGCATCATCGGGGCCGGCCAAATGGGTGGCGGTATCGCCCACGTTTGTGCGCTGGCTGGTCACGACGTCTACCTGATGGATATCAATGAAGACAGCCTCACGGGCGCTTTGGCTGTCATCAATAAAAACATGACGCGGGCCGTCAGCAAGGACAAGCTGGCGCAAGTCGACATGGAAGCTGGCCTTGCCCTCATTTCCACAGGCTCTTCTTACGACGACTTCAAAGACTGCGATCTGGTTATCGAAGCGGCCACCGAAAACGAGGAACTGAAAAAAGAAATCATCCGCGAAATTTGCAAGGTGGTTCCCGAACACACCATTATTGCGTCCAACACCTCGTCTATCTCCATTACCCGGTTGGGTGCGCAAACAGACCGGCCCGGCAAGTTCGTCGGCATGCACTTCATGAACCCTGTTCCCCTGATGGAACTGGTCGAACTGATCAGGGGCATCGCCACGGACGAGGAAACCTACGCCGCCGTCCGCACCCTGACCGAACAACTGGGCAAGACTCCGGTCAACGCCGAAGATTTCCCGGCTTTTATCGTCAACCGCATCCTGTTGCCGATGATCAACGAAGCCGTCTACACCCTGTATGAAGGTGTGGGCTCTGTTCTGGCCATCGACACCTCCATGAAACTGGGCACCCATCATCCCATGGGACCGCTGGAGTTGGCCGACTTTATCGGCCTGGATACCTGTCTGGCGGTGATGAATGTGCTGCACGAGGGGTTGGCCGATACCAAATACCGGCCCTGCCCGCTTTTGGTCAAATACGTGGAAGCGGGCTGGCTGGGTCGCAAGACTGGGCGCGGTTTCTATGATTATTCCGGTGATGAGCCGGTCCCGACCCGCTAGACGCCGTCAATAATCATGAATCTTTTTGAACGCTATCTGACGCTGTGGGTGGCCCTCTGTATCGTTGTCGGCATTACGCTCGGCCACTTCATACCCACACCGTTTCATGTTCTGGGAAGCGCCGAGCTGTTCAGCGTCAACATCCCGGTTGCCGTGCTGGTCTGGCTGATGATCATCCCGATGCTGCTGAAGATCGATTTCGGGGCTATGCATCAGGTCAAGGAACATTGGCGTGGCATTGGCGTGACCCTGTTTATCAATTGGGCCGTTAAGCCGTTTTCCATGGCCCTGCTGGGCTGGATTTTCATCGGCGTCGTCTTCAGGCCGTATCTTCCGGCCGAACAAATCGAGTCCTATATCGCAGGCCTGATCCTGCTTGCCGCAGCCCCCTGCACGGCCATGGTTTTTGTGTGGAGCAATCTGTGTGACGGCGAGCCTCATTTTACCTTAAGCCAGGTGGCGCTCAACGACGTTATTATGGTCTTTGCCTTCGCCCCCATTGTTGCGCTGTTGCTGGGCTTGTCATCGATTGTTGTTCCCTGGCAAACGCTGCTTCTGTCAGTGGTTCTCTACATTGTCGTGCCAGTGCTTTTCGCACAAATGTGGCGCAAAAACCTTTTGGCAAGGGGTGGGCCGGAAAAACTGCAAACCGTCCTGGACAGGCTGGGACCGGTTTCCCTGGTCGCCCTGCTGACCACACTTGTTCTGCTATTCGGTTTTCAGGGTGAGCAAATCATCGCCAAGCCGGTGATTATAGCGCTGCTGGCCGTGCCTATTCTGATCCAGGTTTATTTCACCTCCGGGCTGGCTTACCTGCTGAGCCGCAAGTTCGGCGTCGCCCACTGCGTCGCCGCCCCCTCGGCTTTGATCGGGGCGAGTAATTTCTTTGAATTGGCAGTTGCCGTCGCCATCGGCCTTTTCGGTTTTCAGTCAGGAGCAGCGCTTGCCACCGTCGTCGGTGTGCTGATCGAAGTCCCGGTCATGCTGTCAGTGGTCAAAATCGTCAACTCGACCAAGGGCTGGTACGAGGCGGGTCTTACGCCTCGTCCGTAACCTCCACCAAATCGATGGGGATGCCTGCTTCGGCCAGCATCTCGCGGGTTGTTTCGGCGGCTTCTGACCAACGCTCGGCGAAGCCCCCTTCCATGCAACTGGCATCGGTGACGACCCGCTTGATACCAACCTGAATGATCGCCCGGGCGCAGTCCGTACACGGCACATGGGTGACGTAGATGGTGCCGCCCTTCAGGGGCACACCCATACGGGCGGCGTTATAGATGGCGTTGCGTTCGGCGTGCTCGGTCCAGTCGTATTTGGTCGGGCGGGCGTGGCGTTCTTCTTTTTCATCATCGATGTAACGGGGGAAACCGTTATAGCCGTAGGGGCCGGGGGTCCGGTCCTCGCCAACGATGACCGCGCCGACCTGGGTCGAGCGGTCCTTCGACCAGGTCGAGACCTCTTTGGCGAGGCGTAAGAATCGGGCGTCCCATTTGCTCATATTAGTGATTGTCGTCCAGCGGGCGTATTAATGCAACTCGGCACGCAGCTTCTGGCGGAACGTATCAATGGAAGTCAATTGTCCGCCATTATCCACATTCCAGAACTGCCAGCCGTTGCAGGCCGGGGCTTTTTGCACATGGGCTCCGACCTGATGGATGGAACCGCGGAAATCAGCACAAGCCAGCGAACCATCGGCACGGACCCGGGCCGTATGACGACGGCGGTGGTCGCAAAGGACGGTTCCGGGCTTCAAAAGCCCACGTTCAATCAGGCGACCAAAAGGAATACGCGGCAGACTGCGTTTGGGCGGCGTTGAATAGAGGGTTTTCTCATCATCAGAAATTTCCCTGACTTTTTTGATGCGCTCCCTGGCGATCTTGACGTATTCGGCTTCACGCTCAAGGCCGATGTAATGACGGCCCAGTTTCTTTGCCACGGCGCCGGTGGTGCCGGTGCCGAAGAACGGATCAAGGACCACGTCGCCGACCTCTGTCGATGACAAAATCACACGGTACAGCAGGGATTCCGGTTTTTGCGTCGGATGCGCCTTCTGGCCGTCTTTTTTAAGGCGTTCACGACCCGTGCAAATGGGCAGCTCCCAGTCGGAACGCATTTGCAGATCCTCGTTGAGGTTCTTCATGGCCTCGTAATTAAACAGGTACTTTGACTCCTTGGTCTTGGCGCACCAGATCAGGGTTTCGTGGGCATTGGTGAAGCGGCGACCGCGGAAATTTGGCATGGGATTGGTTTTGCGCCAGACCACATCGTTGAGCATCCAGAAACCCAAATCCTGCAACTGTGAGCCAACCCGGAAAATATTGTGATAACTGCCGATCACCCACAAAGTACCGTTGGGCTTCAAGACCCGCCGGGCCGCTTCCAGCCAGCCACGGGTGTACTCGTCATAAGCCTTAAAACTGTCGAATTGGTCCCAGTCATTGTCGACGCCATCGACGACAGAGTTATTGGGGCGCAGCAAGTCGCCTTCCAGCTGCAGGTTATATGGTGGATCGGCGAAGACCATATCAACGGATGCTTCGGGCAGTCCGTTCATCAGATCGACGCAATTTCCCTGAAGTATTTGACCGTCTTTCGAGGATTTCCCAGAACCCATGTTTCTTGCAGGCGACACACCTAAGCATCACCTCTCCCTGCCCAGTTAATTTCGGGCAGTCTGATTCAGTGACGATTCGCGGTCAAGAAGTAAATGAATCCAATAGGTTAGATAAGTTTTTTGACTCTATATATAGAGGCTATGAATCGTCCGGACTCAATATCTAGCGCTCCAATATTTTCCTGATCGGTGCGAAACTGCGACGGTGGTGCTCCGTAACGCCAAAATCGGCCAGTCCCTGTTGATGTTTCTTGGTGCCGTATCCGGCATTATGATCCCATCCATATGCCGGATATTCTTCGGCCAGTTCGGCCATGATCCTGTCGCGGCTGACCTTGGCGACAATTGATGCCGCAGCAATGGAAAGGCTACGGCCATCGCCCTTGACCAAGGCTTCGCCCGGGCACGGTAATTCGGGCAGGCGGTTGCCATCGATCAACGCCATTCCCGGTTTCACACTCAAAGCCTCAACAGCGCGGGACATCGCCAGCATGGTTGCGGCAAGGATGTTCAAGGCATCAATTTCTTCAACACTGGCGATACCCAAGCCGGTTATCGCGTGAACCTTAAGCAGCTCGAACAAGGTCTGGCGTTTTTCGGGCTTTAGTTTTTTTGAATCATCCAGCCCCTGACGCAGACTGTCGGGCAGTGTCGCAGGGTCAAGGATCGCCGCCCCGGCGACCACCGGCCCGGCCCAGGGACCACGCCCGGCCTCGTCTACGCCGCAAACAGGGCCAAGACCTTCGGCAATGGCTTCGTACTCGAACATGAAATCAGGCATGGTATGAAAGTATCCGAAAAATTAAAACAATGCCATCTGGTCGCCAGCCTGTGGCGGAAGTTGGAAGCGCCCGCAATCAAGGCCCAGATCCCTGGCATTGGCCGCTGCAATCCCCAACTGGCCGCAGGCTAGGTGGAAGCGTTTCGACAGCAGCTGCGCCAAGGGGCCGCTGCCGGTCATCCGTTTGCTGAACGTGCTGTCGTTCAATTCACCGCCCCGGTTCTGCCTGATCAAGCTAAGGACATGATCCTTCTTGCCCGGGGCGTGAACGTCGAGCCAGTCTGCGAACAGGTCCTTCAGTTCCAGTGACAGCCTGAGCAATATATAAGAGGCCGATACCGCCCCGGCATCGACCCCGGCTTTGATAATCGTCTCAAGCTCGGCATCATTGAGAAACGGGATCATCGGCGAGGCAAAAACGCTTACCGGCACCCCTGCCCGATTTAATTCCCTGATTGCCTGCAAGCGCTTTTCGGGAGTCGGGGCCCTGGGTTCCAGCTTGCGTGACAGGTGGCGATCAAGGGTTGTCACCGATACCGCCACCGCGGCCAGTCCCTTCGCTGCCATTGGCCCTAAAAGATCAAGATCGCGCAACACCTGGTCTGATTTGGTGACGATGGCGACGGGATGCTGATAGGTACTGAGCACTTCCAGTACCTGCCGGGTCAGACGATGGGCGCGCTCGATGGGTTGATAAGGGTCCGTATTGGCCCCAATCATGATGCCCCGGCAGCGGTAGCCGGGCTTTCGCAAATCCCGCTCAAGAGCTTCAACAATATTTGTTTTCGCGAACAGGCGGCTTTCAAAATCGAGCCCCGGCGACAGCCCCATATTGGCGTGGCTGGGCCGTGCATAACAATAGGCGCAACCATGCTCACAACCCCGGTATGGATTGATCGAACGATCAAAAGGAAGATCCGGCGATTTGTTATAGGTGATGGCGGTGCGACACGTCTCATTGGTCACCGTGGTGCGCAGGGGTGGCAGATCGTCTTCGTCCAAATCCCAGCCATCATTGATGGCTATTGTTTGCAAAGGTTCGTGGCGACCGGTCCGGTTAGCTTGGGCGCCGCGGCCCTTTTTAGGTCTGTCTGCCCTGATATCAATCATCGTAAATGGTAACCCACAATTTAGAACATTTCAAGAACATGTCAAATCAAGAATCCATCTGCGAAAGGCCACAACAGCAGGCTGTTCCATGTTCTCGTCAGGGATCGCCAGGTAGTAGGCGAAGCCTGTCTGGATACCCAGTTCAAACGGCCTGACCAGCGCCCCGGAAGCCAGATCGTCACGCACCAGCGAGGTGTTGACCAAAGCCACCCCGTGGCCTTCAAGTGCTGCCTGTACGGCCATGTTTTCCAATGAAAATTCCGGCCCCTTGCGCCAATCGACGCCGCTTATTCCGGCTGACTTCAGCCACATGCGCCAATCCGGATAGGACTGGCTGTCGGTGGCAAAACCAACATGCAGCAAAGTATGATGAGCAAGGTCTTCGGGGTTATTCAATGCCAGTTTGGGACTACAGACCGGAAAGATTTCTTCTTCAAACAGGCGGTCGGCGTGATGGCCGGGATACTGACCGCGCCCGTAACGGATCGCCACATCAACACCATCGCGGCGTAAATCGACAAGCGCCATCGTCGCGTCAATACGGACCTTAACGCCGGGGTTCTTTTCCTGAAAATCATCAAGCCTGGGGACCAACCACTTGGCGGCGAAGGATGGTGCCGTGGTGATGGTGAAAACATCCAGTTCCGCCTTATCGTCCAACTGCCCTGCAGCCTCGGCCAGCAAGTCGAAACCTTCAGATAATGCCGGCAATGCCGCTTGTCCCCGGGCTGTTAAAGCCAATGCCCGGGTCAGGCGTTTGAACAAGAGAACCCCGGCAATATCCTCCAGCGCTTTGACCTGATGGCTGACGGCGGCCGGTGTGACATTCAGTTCCGCCGCCGCCTTGGTGAAACTTAGATGACGGGCAGCGGCTTCAAATGCGCGCAGGGCGTTGAGCGGTGGCAGGCGACGAGGCATGAAAGTTATACCTTAGAATTTCTATAGCATAGTATGAAAACAACTCGTTTGTATAGTCCTTATAACCCCTATATTTCTTTGTCATACCTTAACTTTCACAACCCCGTTATACACAAAAGGAGCTATGTTATGACCCCCTATTATCTGCTCTCCCGCGACCGCACTGCTTTCGATCAAATGCTCAGCGAAGCCGCCCACCACCCGCGCACCCAAAACCGCCTGCCCGCCAGCTCTCCTGAAACCAGTCTTTCGCAGATGATCAGCAGCGGCACTTTTCATGGCGTCAGCGCCATCGAACGGGGATGGATGCGGCTGGGTTCCGTTTTGCGAGGATAGAGCGCCAATAAATGTGCTAAGCATGGGGCATGTGGACCAAAGACCGCCCCATGCTCAGCATCGTTATTCCGACCCTCAATGAAGGCGGTAATATCGGCGCAACCATCGATGCCCTGAAAAAAGGCGGCATCAAGTGCCGTTATGACATCATTGTCGCCGATGGTGGCTCGAGCGACGCCACCATAGAAGAAGCCCGCGCTCGCGGCGCCGATATCATCGAAAGCGAACCGGGGCGCGGCGTCCAACTGGCCGCTGGAGGAAGACACGCCAAATGCACCTGGTTGTTGTTCCTTCATGCCGATACCGAACTGGCAGCCGGTTGGTACGATGAGGTTGAAGCCTTCATGCAGGACGAGGGCAATTATCGTCACGCCGCCGCCTTCAGCTTCCTGCTGGATGACGACAGCCCGGCGGCTAACGTTCTTGAAGGTATCGTCAATCTGCGAACCCGTATATTGGCCCTGCCCTACGGCGACCAGGGCTTACTGCTCAGCCGGGCTTTTTACCGCGACCTGCATGGTTACGCCCATCTTGATATCATGGAAGATGTTGAAATTATCCGGCGTATTGGCCGCAAACGCCTGCATATTTTTAAATCCTGCGCCGTTACCTCCGCCGATAAATACCGGCGGGATGGTTATCTTTTCAGGCCCCTGAAGAATATTCTTTGTCTGGTGCTTTATTTCCTCGGCCTTTCTCCACGGCTGATCGCGAAAATTTATCGATGAGCGGCAAGCGTCATCTTATTGTTTTTGCAAGAGAGCCGGTCTTGGGCAGGGTCAAGAGCCGCCTGGGACGTGATATCGGCGTCTTCGCCGCGGCCCGGTTTTACAGACAGACTGTCGCTACCGTCCTGAACCGCCTGGCCCGCAACCGGCGCTGGCGCTGCTGGCTGGCCCTCAGCCCCGACAGCGCAATCAACAGGCATCGCTTTTGGCCCAAATCATTCCAACCTACCAAACAGGGAACAGGCGATATAGGGGCGCGCATGAAACGGGCCATGGCGCAAATGCCACCGGGACCGGTGGTTATCATCGGCACCGATGTACCAGATATCACTGGCGGACATATCGAAGCCGCATTCAAGGCCCTGGGCGATCACGACATTGTCTTTGGGCCTGCGGCGGATGGCGGTTACTGGCTGGTCGGGGCAAGGCGCGCACCAAGCACTCCCGATCTTTTTTCAGGCGTGCGCTGGTCGAGTCGTCACACCCTGGAGGATTCATTATCAAAGCTGCGTAAACAGGGTTTCAAGGTAGCCCTGCTGGAAACCCTGAACGATGTCGACGACGGTCCGGCTCTCGCACAATGGAGGAAATCCAAAAATAAGTGCGCTTAGAATCAACACCCTCTATATTTTCTCAAAGAAAACAGGGTGGCTATCCATAACCAGAAGCGAGCGTGAACAGGTCAAATGATTTTCTTGAAAAACACCCGGATCAGAAGCATTGGCTAGGCTTTTGTCTTAACCATGCTGGTCATTGGCGGCCTGTTCGCTACCAGTTCACTGATCACAACAGATAACATTTCGACGATTAAAAAAACCTGGGACAGCTTTGAAGAAAGCCGTTCGGAAAAAGCCGCCGCCCTGAGCGCCTTGCGTAAAGAAATCGGTTACGGCGGCATGATCCATCAATTCAAAAAAAAGGGGGGAGGGAAAATGGTGTCCTGTTTTTCTGACGGCATTGTCTTTACTCTATTTCAGGCGGTCCGTCTTATTCGTGTGGATCAACCGCGTCACGCAGGCCGTCGCCCAGGTAATTGAAACCAAGAACAATGATAATGACCGGCACCATGGGTAACATCAGCCAGGGATACAGGGCGACGGCTTCAATATTCTGTGCTTCAGACAGCAGCACCCCCCAACTGGTGATCGGCGGGCGCAGTCCTAGCCCTAAGAAACTGAGTGCCGTTTCGGCCAAAATCATTGAAGGGATCGACAGCGTCGCCGAGGCGATCAGGTGGCTCATGAAATTGGGCAACAGGTGACGGGCGATGATCCGCTTCGGCTTGGCCCCCATAAGCTGGGCGGCGACACAGTAATCTTCTTCGCGCAGGGCCAGTAATTTTGAGCGCACGGCGCGGGCCAGCCCCGGCCAGTCAAGCAGGCCCAAAATAAGAGTAATGCCGAAATAAACCAGAATCGGGCTCCAGGTCACCGGAAGCGCCGCAGAAAGCGCAAGCCACATAGGCAGTTCTGGTAAGGAACGCAAAATTTCGATCATCCGCTGAACGGTGTAATCGACCCAACCACCCAGATACCCGGCCAGGCCACCAAAGAACAGGCCCAGCACGAAACTAACGGTTATGCCCAAAATACCGACTGTCAGCGACACCCTGCCCCCGTAAAGCAGCCGGGAGGCCATATCCCGGCCCAGTCTGTCAGTGCCAAGCAAGAACATCTCGCCGTCCTCAGGCGGACAGATCAGGTGGATGTTGCCCGGTATCAGGCCCCAGAACTGATAAGTGTCGCCGGAACAGAAGAACCGTATTTGCTGTGGCTTGGAGGTGTCTTCGCTGTATTCCCGCTTCAGGGTATCCATGTTCAACTTCATATCAGAGGCGTAGACGAAAGGGCCCAGGAACTTGCCGTTATCAAATAAATGCACTTCATGGGGCGGTGCAAAAATATAATCCGTATGGCGGCTGTGCAGATCGTATGGGGCCAGAAATTCGGTGATGATGATCGAGAAGTAACTGGGCACAAGAAATAAAAGGGCCAGCATGGCGATTTTGTGCCTTTTGAAGCGCCACCAGATAATCGTCCACTGGGACGCCATATGCAGTTTGCTGGAAGACAGTTCTAGAATCTCATCATGATCCGGATCGAACGGCGCCTCGGATACGAAGTGGGCCAGTTTTTGACTCATTTCATCACCTTGCCGCCATGGCGAATTCTGGGGTCGAGAACGCCAAGCAGGACGTCAGAGATAAACATCCCGATCACCGTAAGCGTCGCCAGAAACATCAGGAATGAACCGGCAAGATACATGTCTTGCGAGCGCAACGATGACAGCAGCATCGGACCGGTCGTCGGCAAGGACATGACCACCGAAACAATGACCGAACCCGAAACCACTTGCGGAATAAGATTTCCGATGTCGGCGATGAACGGGTTGAGGGCCATGCGCAGGGGATATTTTCTGAGCAGCTTACCTTCGGACAACCCCTTCGCCCTCCCCGTGATGACATACTGTTTGTGCAATTCATCAAGCAGATTGGCCCTAAGGCGGCGGATCATGCCGGCGGTTCCCGAAGTGCCAATAACGATCACCGGAATCCATAAATGTTCCAACACCGAGGAAAATTTAGCCAGGCTCCATGGCTGGCCAATGAAGTGTGGGGCCATCAGGCCGCCGATGGAGGTTCCAAAAGTGATATTGGCGAAATAGAGCAGGATCAGCGCCAACAGGAAATTGGGCGTGGCAAGCCCCAGGAAACCAAGGAACGACAACCCGTGATCCCCCCAACTGTACTGATGGGTCGCCGAATAGATGCCAATGGGAAACGAGACCAGATAAATAAAGGCGATGGTGGCGATATTCAGGACCACAGACAGCAACAACCTGTCACCAATGACATCCTTGACCGGCAGGTTATGTTCAAATGAAAACCCCAGGTCGCCCTGCAAAAGCCCTGTGACCCAAATATAATATTGCTCGACCATGGGACGGTCCAGGCCATATTGGGTGCGCAGAAAATCGATCTTCTCCTGGGCCACGGACTCGCCCTGGCTTTCCAGTTCGGCGATATAGGTGGTCAGGTAATCACCAGGCGGCAGCTGAATGATAAAGAACACAAGCATACTGACCGCCAGCAAGGTGCCGGCCATGGTGCCCAGTCGATGGGTCAGATAATTTATCATGGTGAGGCAAACCAGAAGGTATCGGGCCGGTGGACTCCGAACATGGCGCCCGGCTCCCAATTATAGATCGCCGTTTCAGGTACGTTACGAAGACGATTGCTGGCGACAACCAGTTGCGAAACCCCGGCGACCAGGCCGATGGTAAACATCTGATCGGCGTGAATTTCCAGCATTTCCTTCCAGATCTCCGTTTTGTTTTCAACACTGACAGAATTAACCCAGGCTTGATACAGGTCCAGCAATCTTTGCGCCTGGGCCACATCAGTGGGTTCTCCAGCCCGCCCCTGGTTCTCGAAAAATTGCCCCCACCTGGGCCATTGCAGTTGTTGCTGGTTGGTGGGCGCCAGTTCCCCGGGATTCGACTCGGCTGTCGGAATCCCGTTCTCCAAACCGGCCCATATCGACATCATGGAAGCGCCGGAAAAAATCCGTCGCCGGAAGACCTCTCTTTGCAGCGGCTTGATAAACAACTTGATGCCAACCTTGCGCCAGTCGTCGCGAATAAGGTCCAGAACATCGATTTGGCTGACATCTTCGCCCGCCGTCTCGACGATGATTTCCATGGCCCGGCCATCGGGCAGCAGCCGAATTCCCTCTTCGTTTCTCTTGTCCAGTCCCAAGGTGTCGAGCATTTGATTGGCCAGTTGGGGGTCGTATCCCGCCCATTTCTTTCGGTAGGACGGGTTGCTTAATTCCGATTGCGGCAGCACCGTGTTGTTGCCTTCAAGGGCAAGGCCATAATAAATCACCTGATTGATATCATGGCGGTTGATGGACACCGACAAAGCACGTCTGAAATCCGGTTGCCGGAAAAGCGCCCGCCAAACCGGATCGCTGACGTTGAGGTTGGGATAAAGTGCGTTTTTCGCGCCCTTGGCCGAAAGCCACCTGAGCACCTTAAAGTTATTCCTTTTTTCGCCCTGCTTCAGAAACGTGTAATTGCTCATACTCAAGTAGCGTCCCTGCAAATCGACTTCCCCACTACCCGCCTTGGCAGGAATCAATTTGGCCGAAGCAATGGTCATTGCCACCTTGTCTATATACGGCAACTGGTTTCCCTGAGCGTCGATGCGATGATAATAGGGATTGCGTTCAAAAATAAAGCGGTCCGATGGTGGTGGTGTTTTCAAAACCCACGGCTGCAGCGAGGGCCTGTCCGGATTGTTGTTTTTATAAGGGCGGTCATGGAAAAAATGCAGCGACACCCAGTTTCGCTGGCCCAGTTCCTTGACCTTGTTTTTTATAATCTTGGTATCGGTATACGCGGGGTGGAATTGCTTCAGGTAATGAGCCGGCCTGAAAATATAGATGGGCCTTGCCCCAGCCAGGGCCGGAAGGAAAAACGGATTGGGCCTGGACCAGCTGTAGCGAACCGTCAGTGCGTCAATGATATCAACCTTAGGCGGCTGGCCATCAACCAGCAGTTCCTGAGGCAATCCCATGCGCGAGGCTTCCGGATTGCTGGCGATATCTTCCCAGTAATATCTGAAATCCTCGGTCGTGAAAGGATGCCCATCGGACCAGCGATGGCCTTCTCTAAGATGAAAGGTGAAAATTCGTTGTTCTTCGACATCTACGCTGTGGGCGATGTCGGCGACGATTTTCATTTCCTTGTTGTAGCCAACCAGCCGGGCGTATCCATAGACAACCATCAAACGGATATCCTTGGCCCGGCCGCCAAGAATTCTCATGGTGCCGCCGTAACGTCCGGTTTTCTTAGCCTCGTCATTAAGGGCGACGATGAACGGTTGTTGCGGAACGCGCGCTGCGACCGGCGGCAAATTACCTGCCGCAACGTCTTGTTTGAAATAGTCAGGCTCGACAAACGCCTGCTGGCCTGCCGCTGGCTTAAAGCCAGCCGTGACAAAAATGAGACACAGCATCAGTGCTATCAGCAGGTTGCGATTAATCACCGGGCACCTCGTGGGCTCGAAGGAAATGGCCACTGCCAACGGGAATTAATGCAGGCTCGCCGGAACCATTATCAATAAAGGGGGCGTCCCAGGCGTCCGGATCGGAATCACGCCCGGCAGCGACAATGGAAAAATCCAGTGGTTGTCCGGGATCAGGATAAGGGACCGCGGCAATTAGTGACTTGGTGTAGGGATGTAAGGGGTATTTAAACAACTGTTGGCTGGGCGCAAGCTCGACAAGCCTTCCTGCGCACATCACGGCAATCCTGTCAGCGATGTAATCGACAACCGCCAGATTATGGGAAATGAAGAGATAGGTCAGGCCCATGCCCCGCTGTAGGTCTCTTAAAAGATTAAGGATTTGCGCCTGAATGGAAACGTCCAGGGCCGAAACGGGCTCGTCGCAAATCAACAAGTCCGGGTTTAAGGCCAGTGAGCGGGCGATAACGATGCGCTGGCGCTGGCCTCCGGAAAAGCTGTGCGGGTAACGGTTCAGAAGATGTTCATCCAGGCCGATCAAGGCCATCAGTTCCAATACTGTTTTCTGGCGGCTTTCAGCATCGCCAATATTGTGAATAACCAGTGGTTCGCTAAGGATGTCATAGACCGTCATGCGTGGATTGAGGGCGCTGTAGGTTTTAGGATTGGTCTTCAGGCGCCTGCAAACTTCGTATCCGTCCATCCCTGGCATCATGATGTCCAAAAGAATAAGGTCTGGGTGGCTTTTGTGGGCCGTTGAAATGCC